>JANOKV010000504.1:0-2247 GCA_031419415.1 Hyphomicrobiales bacterium
CACCGAACACACCGGGCAAACTGCATCGGCATCTGTGCGATTTCAGTACGTTCGTCCTGCAGGGGGAATTGCGGTTCCAGCGTCCGGATGGCTCCTTCAAGGAGGTGCGCCCGACCGGGAGCTACGTGCAAGTCGCCGCGAACGGCGAGCCGCATTCGGAAGGTGCCGGCGATCAATTGGCCATCGTGCTGTTCAGCTTTCGCGGCACTACCGGCGACATGGTCGTGTATTTGGACAACACCACGGACGAGCGGTTCTGTCTCAGTTTCTCGGATTTCAAGGCGACGCTGGCACATCAGATCGCCACGGGAGCTACCGCGAAACTCGGCGCGCGCGCGGCTTGAGCTGCAACTTTCGCAATCGCGAGTCAGTTCGGCACGCGGGTTCTGGCTTGATCGCCGTGCAGAGATTCCAGACGTCGACGACGCCCAATGATCAGAACGCGGAACCACCCAGTGTCACGGCCGCAAAGGCTCCGTTAGCGGACTCAGGCGTTGAAGGTGAAGTGATCAATCACTACCGAGACTTGATTCCTCGGCCTCATATACGGCTGACGAGGTCAGTATTTCAGGGGAACTTGAAGCTCTAAGCCATCCGAGTACCACACATCCTCAATCTTGATGTCCTTCGGATTGCTGAGCGGCAACACCAACGTGATCTCCGCCACGAGATCGGCGCGACCCGACAACTGGTGCTCGATCGTGTTGAGCATCTCATCGTCCTCGATGGAGATGTTCGCCGAGTAGTGGACGTAGTGGAATAGCTCACCGCGGAAGGTGATGTCATCGTCGTCGTCTTTGATGTACGTGACCGCCAAACCCATTAGATTCACGTCGTCCAGCTCGAAGGAGTCGATAGAGCCGTCGCCGAGATTGACGCGACTGCTGCTTTCGAGCGCGCTCTGCAGCATTGGCTTTAGCAGGGTCATCTTGGCTCCGATAAACCCCAGAAGTTCTTCGTCCGACCAGAGGTCTTCGCTGCGCCACTCCGCCCGGATCGCCTTGTCTATCATCTCGCTGAGGTGCTCGACGAGGATCAAAGACGGGTGCTTCTCGCATACTCGCTTCCAGTCTCCGTCACCCGACACGATGAATATCTTCTTACCAGTCAGCTTCGCATAATGCGCGAGTGTCAGGAAGTTGGCTGCGTCGGGGAACTCTGACTTCTTGCCTTTGCCCCCGAACGGTGGCGAACCGGAGAAGTAGAGCTTGAACAGGTCGCTTAACGCCGACGCGGGAGGCTCCAGCACGGTAGTTTGCACAACAGCCAGGAATTCTTCCGCCGCCGCCCAGAGCTTCTCGAAGTCGAGCTTGGCATTTTTGAGAGACGTAACAGCATCAACGTGATCGGCATTCAACTGGCCCAGCAGCCTAGTGTGGCGGATCTTCCGCACGTCCTGTGCGAACTCGTTCAGCACCTCGCGGATGCCACTGCGGATCTCCTGCCGAATGATCTCAGTCGTGACCAACTCGATCGAGCCCTTGACAACGCGCTCTCTAAGGGCCGCGAAGTTTCCGGCACCCCAGTCGAAGGACATCGCGCGGTAAACTTGGGTGTCGAGAAACACACAGAGCGGCAAGTCTACTAGCGTAAGCATCCGGCCAAGGCCGCCTTGTGCCAGGGATAGCGATAGCGCCTTCTCGCTTCAGTTGATCACGACTGGAGATGGGACAGCACTATGTCTGGAGATAGGATCACACCTCGCTACGATGTCATCGCGACGACGCGGCGGAGCTGGAGCAAGCAGCAAAAGCGGGCGATCGTTGCCGAGGTCGATGTCGGTGGCGCCACGCTGTCGGAGGTAGCGCGGCGGCACGGTATTCATTCGAGCCTGCTGTTCCGTTGGCGCCGGGCGCTCGGGTCGCCGCTCGGGTCGCCGCCACTCGATGCGCGCGCTGATTCGCTCGGGTCGACACGGGCGCTGAGCTTTGTTCCAGTCATGCTCGCGGCTCCGACGACGCCAGAGCCAAGCGTCGCGGGTAAGCCGGGCATCATCGAGATCGTGATCGCAGGCGGGCGTACGGTGCGTGTCGGGTCGGATGTCGATGCGTCGGCCCTCGTGCGCATCATCGCAGCGCTGGAGGGTCATGCCGCAGGCGTGCGGGAGGCTTGTCCGTGATCCCGGTTCCATCGCAGACCGCAACCGGCGCGGTGCGCGTGTGGCTCGCGACCGGCCACACCGATATGCGCAAGGGTTTTTCTTCGCTCGCTGTCCTGGTGCAGGAGACGCTGAAGCAGGACCCGCAC
>JANOKV010000505.1:0-11705 GCA_031419415.1 Hyphomicrobiales bacterium
GTGCTCGGCGGCGATGACTTGATGGTGTCCTCGCTGGCCTACTTCGGCATCGATACCAAGTGGGAGATGCTGGCCTTCATCATGGTCCTCATCTTCCTGCTCGGGTTCCCCTTCGAGTGGATCGAGATCTGCTTGATCGTCCTGCCAATCTTCGGGCCGATCCTGCTGAAGTTCGATTTCTCGGACCATTTGGGCAGCAACGCAGCGCTGATGACGTGGTTCGGGACGCTGGTCGCCGTCAATCTGCAGACGGCATTCATGACGCCACCGTTCGGGGCGACGCTCTTCTATATGAAGGGCACAGCCCCTCCCGGTGTCACCATGCGCGACGTCTATCGCGCCATGTACCCCTTCGTCGCCCTCCAGGTCGTTGGCCTGATGCTGTGCATCTATTTCCCCGGCATCTCGTTGTGGTTGCCACGGCTTGCCGGGTTCCTCTAAGCGTCCAGCCCGCTTGCGAGCGGATCGGCGTCGGCATTTTGCCGGGTGTGGCCAGTCCACACCCGGTTTTTTTGTTCTTTTGCGGTGGCGATCTACCGATCAGCCTGCCATAACGACCTCGATCACGAGGCGCAGATCTCGCGCGTAACCGGAGGAAATGACCCATGAAGCGCAGAACTCTGCTGAAAGGACTTGGCGCCCTTACGACTGGCCTCGTCGCCAGCCCTGCCGTCCTGCGGGCCCAGGCTCCCGTCACGCTCAACGGCGCCGTCCAATTCAATGACGATCACGCCTTCACCAAGTCCCTCGTGAAGTTCGAAGAGCTGGTCAAACAATACTACGGCAAGCCGATCAATTTCTCACTGCACAAGAACTCGGCGCTGGGCCTGGAAAAGCAGTACTTCGAATATATGGCGCAGGGCAAAGCCGTCGACTACGGCATCGTTTCGCCGGCGCATATGTCGACCTTCTCGAAAGCGGCCCCGTTCATCGACGCGCCGTTCCTATTTCGCGATCTCGCCCACTGGAACAGAGTCCTCGACGCTGACATTTTGAAGCCCGTCGCCGACGAGGTCGAATCCAAGGCCGAAGTCATGCTGATCGGCTACGCGGGCGGCGGCGTGCGCAATATTTTCATCAATAAGCCAATGGCGTCGCTAGATGACATCAAGGGCCTCAAAGTGCGCGTGCAAGGCGCACCGATCTGGTCGAAAACCTTCGCAGCCGCCGGCATGTCGCCGACCGTGATCGCCTATAACGAAGTCTATAACGCCATCCAGAATGGCGTCATTCAGGCGGGCGAAAACGAGGCGGCTGGCGTCGAGCAGATGAAGTTCTTCGAGGTCGCCCCCAACCTTGCGATGACCCAGCACGCGATCACGATCCGACCGATCTGCTTTTCGTCCAAGACGTTCAAGACGTTGCCGCCGGATCTGCAAGCAGCCGTCGTCAAGGCCGGCAAGGAAGCCGGCGCCTACGGTCGCAAGCTCGAGTCGACCGAAGACGAGCTGAAGCTCGACGCGCTCGAGAAGGCCGGCAAGCTGAAACGCATCGCCTTCAGCGGGCGCGACGAAATGAAAAAGCGCGTTGATCCCATCATGGAAGCCTATGCCAAGGAAATCGGCGCCGAAGAGATCTACAAGAAGATCAACGCGCTCTGATTCGTGCGCTGAACCGGCCCCTCGCATCGACGTTTCTGGTGCAATGCGGGGGACCGGAGGTGGCCTGACAACGACGAGAGGTCGGCGATGACGACGACAGAGGCGCCTGGACTTTGGCGTCGCTTCGCTGCGGCCTACGGCCGCGTTCTCGACGGACTCTTGGTCATGTCGGTGGCCATTCTGGTCATTCCGGTATCGCTGCAAATCTTTTCGCGGTTTACCTCGCTGCTGCCGCACTACATCTGGACCGAGGAAATGGCGCGATTCCTGTTCGTCTGGACCGTGATGATCGGCGCGATGGTCGGCGTGCGCGACAGCGCGCATTTCGAGGTCGATCTGCTGCCGCGCATGGGGGAGCGCGGCGAGGCGATTGCGCGGCTCACCGGGCGGATGGGCGCGCTCTGCATTGCCCTCATCTTCGTGTGGGCCGGCATTCAGTTCACGCGCTTTGCTTGGAACCGCATTTCCGAACTCGCCGAGTTGCCGTTGTGGCTCATCCACATTGCGTGGCCGATTACTGGCGCGAGTTGGTTGGTGTTCTTGGGTCCGCAAATCGCCGACGACATCAAGATCATTCTGCGGGGGCGCACGTGACCGGTAGCGTGCTCTCGTCTGGCCAAGCGGCGCTGGTTCTTTTCGGGTCGTTTTTCTTATTCATGGTGTTGCGCATCCCCGTCGCCTTCGCACTGGGTCTCGCCTGCGTGCCGATCCTGATGATCGAGCCGCGGCTCGACACCGGCACGTTGATGCAGGAGACGTTCAACGCCTATAACTCCTTCATTCTTTTGGCCGTGCCGTTCTTTTTGTTGACCGCCAACCTGATGAACGTCGGCGGCATTACGGACCGCTTGATGACGCTCTCGCGCACCCTCGTCGGGCATTTTCCCGGCGGCCTCGCACAGATCAACGTCGTCCTGTCGATTTTCTTCGCGGGCATCTCCGGCTCGTCCACGGCAGACGCGGCGAGCCAAGCAAAAATCTTCATCGAGGCCCAACGCAAGGAAGGCTACGACGACAGCTTCTCCGTCGCCATTACTGCGGTCTCGGCCGTGCTCGCCGTGATCATTCCGCCGTCGATCTTGATGATCGTTTGGGGCGGCATCCTCACCACGTCGATCGGCGCGCTATTTCTTGCCGGCATCGTCCCGGGTCTGTTGATCGGTGTCGCGCAGATGGCGACCGTCCACGTCTATGCGGTGAAGCGGGGCTACCCGACCTATCCCCGCGCGTCGTGGCGTGACCTCGTGTGCGCCTTTGCCAAATCGTCGTTGGCCCTGATGACGCCCGGCATCATCATCGGTGGGAAAATATTCGGCTGGTTCACGGCAACCGAATCTGCGGCGATCGCCGTGCTCTATGCCGGTTTTTTGTCGCTCATCGTCTACCGCGAGATGGATATGAAGGGGCTCTACGGGGCCTTTCTCGACACGGGCAAGCTGGCCGGTGTCGCCCTCTTCTGCGTCGGCACGGCGAGCTGCTTTGGCTGGTTGCTCGCCTATTACAAAATTCCGCAAGCGGTGTTGTCTGGCGTCCAAGCCTGGGATCTCGGTTTCTATGCCACGGGCTTTTTCATCGCAGCCGTGTTCCTCGTCGTCGGCTGCTTTCTCGACGCCATCCCTGCCATCATCATTTGTGGACCAATTCTAGCGCCACTGGCCAAAGGCGTCAGCATGGATCCGGTCCATTTCGCCATGGTCGGTATCGTCTCGTTGGCATTCGGGCTGGTGACGCCGCCCTATGGGCTCTGTTTGATGATCGCCTGTTCGGTGGCTGGGATGCGGGTGCGAGACGCCATCAAAGACACGATGATCATGCTGATCCCCATGCTTCTGGTCTTGGCGCTCGTGATCATGTGGCCGAGCGTTTCCCTGTTCCTACCGAGCCTCATCTCCCCCGATATGCTGAGGTGAAACTTCGCCTCTCCACGGCGCACGGGATCGGGCCGCGCCCGAGACTTGCTTTTGGCGGGGTCCATGTCATCTTCGCGGAACACATTGCAGCGCTATTTCAGCCTGGGAGGTCACCATGCCCGACGCCGTTATCGTCTCGACTGCCCGCACGCCGATCGGACGGGCCTATCGCGGGGCCTTCAATGACACACATGGCGCGACGCTCGGGGGCCATGTGGTCGCCGAAGCCGTCAAGCGCGCGCAAGTCGATCCAGCGGAAATCGATGACGTTTTGATGGGGTGCGCCATGCCGGAAGGCGCGACGGGGGGCAATATCGCCCGCCAGATCGCCATGCGGGCCGGTCTCCCGGTCACCGTGGCGGGAGCCACGATCAACCGCTTCTGCTCGTCGGGCTTGCAGACCATCGCCATGGCGGCGCAGCGCATCCGCTCGGACGATGCCGGCATCATCGTCGCCGGCGGCCTGGAGTCGATCAGCCTCGTCCAGACCAAGAATGCCAATCAGTATCGCACGCATGACTCGTGGGTCGATCAGCACGTCCCAGCCATCTATTGGCCCATGATCCAAACCGCCGACACGGTCGCCAAACGCTACGGCATCAGCCGCGAGGCGCAGGACGAGTACGGTCTCGAGAGTCAACGGCGCACGGCTGCCGCGCAGCAGGCCCGCCGGTTCGATGCCGAGATCGCACCTTTGGCGGCGGAGAAGATCGTCTTTGACAAGGAAGGCAATATCGCGGGCAAGGAGATGTTCACGCTCACCCGCGACGAAGGAAATCGTCCCGACACGAACATCGAAGGTTTGGCCAAGCTGAAGCCCGTGGCCGGTGAGGGTAATTTCATCACGGCCGGCAACGCCAGCCAGCTTTCGGACGGCGCCTCGGCGACGCTGTTGATGAGCGACACGGAGGCCCAGAAGCGCGGCCTGACCCCGCTCGGCATCTATCGCGGCTTCGAGGTGGCAGGCTGCGAGCCCGATGAAATGGGCATCGGCCCCATTTTCGCTGTGCCGAAACTTCTGAAAAAACACGGCCTGAAGATCGAAGACATCGGCATCTGGGAACTCAACGAAGCGTTCGCCGTACAGGTCATCTACTGCCGCGATAAGCTCGGTATCCCCTCGGAGCGCTTGAATGTCGACGGCGGCGCCATCTCCGTGGGCCATCCTTACGGCATGAGCGGCGCACGCCTCACCGGGCATGCGTTGATCGAGGGTAAACGGCGCGGCGTAAAGTATGCTGTCGTCACCATGTGCATCGGCGGCGGCCAAGGTGCTGCAGGCCTCTTCGAAATCGTGTGAGACCCACCATCATGGCCAACATCACGACGCCTGGTTATCTGCACCGGGGGCTCGACGAGCTGTTTCGGATTGCGCGCGCCACACCGATAGAGCCGGCGTGCGACACGTTCTACTTCGTTCGCCATGGCGAGACGGACGGCAACTACCAGCGCATTTTCCAGCGAGCCGATCAGCCGCTCAATGCACGCGGTCTCGAGCAGGCGCAAGCGGCAGCCACTGTGTTGCGCGCCCATCCTCTGCAACGGATCATCGCCAGCACGATGCATCGCGCTTGGGTGACAGCGGAAATTCTCGGTCGCCCGCATGGCCTCGCGCCGGAGCCCGAAGATGGACTGCGCGAGCGCTGGTTCGGTGATCTCGTGGGGACGCCGTCAGCCGATCACGATTGGCGCGACGATCCACCCAACGGTGAGACGCTGGCGACGTTTGTGTCGCGTACCCAAGCCGGCATTCGGCGTGGCCTGGCCGATGCCCATGTAAAACGCACCGTTCTCGTCGGTCACGGTGGCATCCTTTATGTGCTTGCTCCGAGCCTGGGGTTGGAACTGGCGACCGAAGTGTTGGCCAACGCGACCCCCTTGCGGTTCGACCGCGACGGCGCGGCTTGGCGCATGACGCGTCTCGCCGACATCGGCGCCCGTGGCGACAACGTCGCCTGAGTGGGCGACAGCAGAAGGTTTTTCCGGTTTCGTCATGGATATCCAAGGCCAGTATCGTATTCGAGCCCCGCGCGACGTCGTATGGGCCGCGCTCAATGATCCCGAGGTTCTGCAACGCTGCATCCCGGGGTGCAAAGAACTGACGCAGCGGTCCCCGACCGACTTGGCTGCGAAGGTGGCGCTCAAGATTGGTCCGATCTCGGCAACGTTCACGGGCGCGGTGACGCTGGAAGATTTGAATCCACCCGCCGGCTATACGATCGTCGGTCAAGGCCAAGGCGGCCCCGCAGGGTTCGCCAAGGGTCGCGCAACCGTTCAACTGGTCGAGGTGGATGGCGACGAGACGGACCTCACCTATTCCGCCAAGGCGGAAGTGGGAGGCAAGCTCGCCACTCTGGGGGGGCGCCTCATTCAGGCGACGTCCAAGAAACTCGCCGACGACTTCTTCTCAGCCTTCGTCCGCGAGTTGAACGGCGACGATCCGGCCGCCGAGCCCGCGCGGAACAAGGGTCGCTGGGCAAAGTGGCTGGGGCGGGGCTGATCGATCGGGCTTGACGCGTGGCGAGGAGAGCTAGCGCCCGGGCAGGCTCGCGATGTCGCGCCGACTGGGAACTCCGTGCAACCAGAGGCCGCCCGCATTGACCGAAAAGACCGGCTCGTAATGACGGGCTTGGCGGGTCGACAGAACGGTTTTCGCCAAGTTGTCGAGGATGACGTAATCGTCGCCACTTTTCACGGCGAGCACCGCATGATGCGTCGACAGCGTGGCGCTCTGTACGATCAGAATGAACATATCGTCGGGGCGAAACCCCAAGTCGGCGAGGAGCCAGAATTTCAGGATGGCGTAGTCCTCACAGTCCCCCGATCCTGCGATCATCGTTTCACTGGGGCGCGCCCAATGCTCCAAAATGCCGTGGCTCTCCATATCGCTGATATAGGCGGTCCGTGCGTTGACCTCGGCATTCACACGCGCGATGCGTGCAGTAAAGTCGAGCGCGCCGAGTTCATCCAAAAACGATTTCCAGCGCACCGGAACGAGATGCTGGCAGTCTGGGGAGCGCAGCCGCGCCAAACACGCGAGGTCCTCGTTGGGGCCATTGGCAGCAGCGAAAATGGGATCGGACATTCGGCGAAAGGGTCGGCTCGCGGTGCGCAGGGGAACAGTCCCGAGCACGGATGGTCCCCGACTGTCGGGTGCGGCGCTCCCCAGGGGGATCGCCGGCGCTGCTGACGCAACGTTATCGGGATCGCGCGGCCAACCGGTCGATGCCGTGGGATCGAGTTTCAGCGCCGCCCACCAGAGCGCGGGACGTTGGTGGTCCTCGGGCGTTGACGTGTCGGCTGCCGCGACGCTGGACGCGTGCTGTGGCGGCGTCAGTTTGGGATCAGCCTGTGCGCGAACGGTGGCAAATCCGAAACCGACGGCGAGCCAGATGGCCAGCCCCGCCCGCCCGGTCCATGCGACCTGCCGACGTCGAGCGAATTCCACACACGATTGAATGACGCGATACATCGGCATTTCCCCGTTTCTTCGGGGATCATTGCCGGCGGGTATTAAATGGAAGTCATATCTAAAATACCGAATATATTCTCGGTGAAATATAGGTCACAAGGATAGAATAAATTTTATGAAAATCGTCGTGATTGTTCTTGGAGTCCCGCGCTGCCGGGTCATCCAGCGGCGTCGTGTTGCCGTCAGCTGCGGGGGGTGGGGGTCTGCGCCAACGGTTGGACTTGCGCGCCAGCCGAAGCTTGCAAGCGGGCTGCCGCGCCCTCGGCCAAGCCCTTCAGCACCTCGTCCTTGGGGCCGTCGCGGACGATTTGGCCAGCATCGACTACGAGCAACCGGTCGACCAACTTGAGCATGCTCTGGCGATGCGTTGCGATGATCACTGTCTGGTCGGGCCGCATGGCCGCCGCCAGTCTGTCGATGAACTGCCGTTCGGTTTGCAGGTCCATCGAGCTCGAAGGCTCATCGAGAAACAGCACCCGCGGATTGGCCAGGAACACACGTGCCAGGGCGACACACTGCCGTTGCCCTCCCGACAATCGGGTGCCGCGCTCGCCTACATTCATATCGTAGCCGCGCGGATTGCTCGAAACGAACGCGTCGACGCCCGCCAATCGCGCGGCCCAGACGATTTCTTCATCCCGCGCGAGGGGATTGGCCATGACGATGTTTTCGCGCACCGACCCGATGAAGAGGTCCGCATCCTGCACGACGAGGGCAATCGACGACCGGACTTCGTGCGGGTGATACTGCCTCAGATCTACCCCGTCGATGAGGATTTCACCGCGCTCGGGTTGGTAAAGCCCCGTCAACAATCGACCGATAGTGGTTTTTCCCGAACCGATCTTGCCGATGATGCCGACGCGTTCGCCGGGCCGGATCGACAGATTGATGTTTTTCAGGATGGGTGAAGTTGCGCCGGGATAAGAAAATTCCACATTGCGAAAGTCGATCTGACCGGCCTCGACGCGCCTGTTGACGAAGCCGGCCTGAGTCACGCGCTCATCCGACTTGGCCATGATGTCATCGAAGTGTTTGAACGCGAGCCGCACGTAGTGCAGGCGCGAAAACATCATGGCAATTTGCGAGAGGGGGGCGACCAACCGGTTCGACAGCATCACCGCCGCGATGATGGCGCCCATCGTCATGGCGCCGTCGGCGAAGCGATAGACGCTCACCACGACCACGGCGATGGCCACGATCTGCTGAATGAAACCGGTAACATTCAAACCCAGAGAGGAAAGATACTTGGCCTGCTCTGAACTTTCTGCGGCGGCCTTGGCATATTTTTCCCAGCGCTGGAGGATATGCCCCTCCGCGCGAATGCTCTTGATCGTCTCCAAGCCGGCGATCGATTCGACGAGCACGGAATGGCGCAGTGCCGATTCCTCCTGGGCTTGTCGGACCACGTCCGACAATCTGTTCTGCATGAGTAGGCTGAGACCGACGACGAGCGCGAGCGCCGTCAGCGGCACCAAGACCACCCACCCCGCCAAAATGTAGATGACCACTGAGAACAGCACAAAAAAAGCTAAATCCACGAACAACATCAGCGTTGTCGACGAGAAAAACTCGCGGATGATCTCGTATTCCTGAATGCGGTTGGCCAAAGCGCCGGTCGAGGCGGGCCGGTCCACCAAACGGGTGCTGAGGATCTTTTCGATCAAATTGCAGGCCACCTGGATGTCGACCTTGCGGCCGACCCGATCGATGATTTGGCCGCGGGCGATCTTCAACAGCAGATCGAAGACGAGGGCGACGACCAACCCGATCACAAACACCCACAGTGTTTCCATCGCCTTGTTGGGGATGACGCGATCGTAGACGTTCATGAAAAACAGGGGAGCGGCCAGTGCGATCAGGTTGATCACGACGGCAGCAAGAATAACCGTCCCATAGCTGCGTCGATAGTTATGGACGACGCTCCAGAACCACGCCCCGGGTTTGGCCGGCTTGGTAGCTTCCTGCTCGTCGGGCGCGAGATAGATAGGCTTGATCTGAATCGCCAGGCCCGCGTACTCGCGCTGCAGGTTGTGGGCCTCGACCTTGTATTCGGCCCGATAGGCCGGGTGATAGACGATGTAATCGCCGTGCTCGTCGCGTCCCCTCAAGACGATCGGACAGCCATCCCTGAGCTGCACGATGGCCGGAACCTCGAAGGGCACGAGTTCTTCGATTTGGCTCGACTCGAGGGTCGCCTTCAGCCCGACGCGCGCCGCCGCCTTCACGACGAGTTGTGGCGTCAACAATCCATCTTGAAGTGGCAGGCCCGATAGCAGCACGGTCGGGGCGACGGATCGGCCGTAATAGGCCGCGATGTCCTGTAAGCACGCCAACAGCAAGTCGGCTGGCGCGGAGGCCTGCTCAGGCGCGTTGAAATCGGCTTTGGGGGGAGCGTTCATTATCAAATCCACCGGTCTGCCGATTGGGCGAACATCGAGGCCGAGTCTACCAAACGGGACGCATCGAAGATAGCGCGGCGCAGCACGGCCGGGAATATGACGCCATCGCTGCACAGTTATTTTCCAAGGCCTATCGGCCGCCCTATTGGGCGCGCATGGCCGCTCAGCGCGTGGGCATCTCGTTCAATCCCTGACTAGATTGGCCACCGTGATGTGCCGTATGTGCCACTACGGTAAGGATGTTCACAATCAAGTAAGCGCCATCATACCAGGGTATGCACTCGGCCGGCTCGCTCTGTTGTGCTGCTTCGATGCATTTCGTAATTTCGAAGTAACGATGAGCGTCTTCGCCGGCACTTTGCGTATGTCCTGCCGGCTCGGAGACGATAGTGTTTCAAGGAGCTGGTCGCATGTCCGAAGGTAACTTTATTTCGCGCTGGTTTGGCGGTTCGACGACAACGGATACCCCTGCGGCTGATGCTTCCACAACGGGCCGCGAGCCCGTTCCGGCTTCCACACAATTCATCTCGGTCCTGTCGGAGGCCAACACTGGCCTAGCGGTGGATGCACCGCTCGTGCCGAAGGGCCAACAGATGGCTCAGTTGGTCGATCCAGGCCGGCCTGCGACCGATTCGTTTCAACTCGCCCAAGCGCCCTCGGCCACCGAATCGCGGCGCAAGAAAATCGCAGTGGACCCCACGCGCAAGGCGTTTTTGCTGCCCGCCGACACGTCTCTGGACGACCCTCTAATCGAGGGTAACGATATCGTTCTGCGCCAGCCGGATGGCACGTTGATCGTGCTCGAAGGCGCGATCACCAAGGAGGGTGATACCTATACGGCCATGCCGATCATGGTCGGCACGATCATGGTTCCCGCTGCAACTCTGGCCGCTGCCCTCGGCGTATCCCAAGTGCAGATCGCCGCCGGCCCAGGCGGCGAAGCGCCGAACGGCTCGGGCGGGAACTTGGCTGCCGAAGAGGGCGGCATCGGCGATCCCTATGCCTATAGCGCACTTCTGCTCCCCACTGAGTTCGGTTTCCCGCCTCGCCAGCAGGAGGAAATCCTTCCACCGGCGGCGCGGCTCAACAACGGCGTCACTCTCAGCATCCCCGCGATCGGGCAGCTCGGCACGCGCGCCGATGAAAAAGGGCTCGACCGGATCTGGGAGCAGGAAGGCGGCGGGGGCCAGAACGAAGGCTCTGGCGAAGCGGCACATCCCGCGTTCAACTCCGACAATTCCGAGCGTTCGTCGACCGGCACAATCACGTTTTCCGCGCTCGATGGCCTGCAGACTGTCACGATCAATGGCGTAGCCGTGACGGGCGCTGGCAAAATCATTTCTGGCGCCTACGGTCACCTCGAGATCGTCAGCTTCGATCCCGCCGGCGCGATCACCTACATCTACACGCTCGACGGCGCCGTCACGCACTCTCTAGATAACGTTCCCCCCGCCACCGATGCCTTCAATATCGTCGTCACCGACACCGACGGCGATAGCGCGACCGGGACGTTGCAAGTGGAGATCGTGGACGACGTGCCACAAGCTCTGGACGAGGCGCCTCAGTCCGTGACCGAGGGCGTCGTCGTCTTCGGGCTACTCGACTTCGTTCAAGGCGCAGACGGCGCGATCGTCACCGCGATCGGCGGCGTGAATGTGGTCATCGGCGAAGGCGGTTGGTCGCAAGTGTTTTCCGGCGCACACGGCTCACTTCAGGTGAGAGCCGACGGCAACTACAGGTATACGGCCCAGCCTGATGATGCCGTTCTGTCTGGTGGCCCCGACAGCTTCACATACACATTGACGGACGGTGACGGCGACAAGGACAGCGCCCAGATCGCTTTCATGGTGACGGACGATCAGGACGTGACGACGGTGACGCTGGGCGACGTGACGGTGAACGAAGGCACGGGTACGGCGACGCTGACGGCGAGCGTGAACAATCCGGTGACGGGTTCACCGCTGGTACTGGCGTTGTCGAACGGTGCGACGGTGACGATCCCCGTCGGCGACAGCAGCGCGACGTCGACGCCCTTCGCAGTGCAGGGCGACGACGTGTACCAGGACGGTGAGACGTATCAGGTCTCGATCAGCACCGTTGCGGGCGGCAACTACGAGGCCGTAGACAAGACCGACAAGGCGACGGTGACCGTGTCCGACACGATCACCCCGGCGACGGTGTCACTATCGACATCGGATGTGACGGAGGATGCGGCGAGCGTGACGTTCACGGCGACGTTGAGCCACGCGTCGCAGGGCGTGACGACGATCACGACGGACCTTGGTCCGATCACCATCGGCGACGGCCAGACGACGGGCACGCT
>JANOKV010000506.1:0-2660 GCA_031419415.1 Hyphomicrobiales bacterium
ATGGCTGGTGATCGTGCTCGTGTTCCTGCCCTTGTTCATCCCCGTGGTCGAGAAGTTGAACTTCGGCATGAGCAAGGCCGACACGATGATCTGGTTCGGCACCATGGTCGCCGTCAATCTGCAGACGGCCTATCTCAGTCCTCCCGTCGCCATGTCGGCGTATTATTTGAAGAGCGTCGTGCCGCAATGGTCGATTGGCACGATCTACAACGGCATGGGCCAGTTCATGGTCATTCAGGTGATCTGCCTGGTCATGCTCTACAAATGGCCCGGCATCGCGATGTGGCTCGTCGACTTCGCGCGATGAGCGGGGCATCGAGGGATGGCGGCGAGCGATGTCGTTTGGCCTCCCCGATCTCCGGCGCCCAGCCTGGAGGTGGCTCCCGGCGGCAAGCGCCGGGATGACGCTGGGGGAAAGGTCGAGAACTGAATTCCCCGGTGTCACGACTGTAGTGAGCCACCACGTCGCGTATTGGCGCAGCGCTGCGTTTCGTGCGACAGACACTGGCAGTCCAATTCTCCTCGTAAGCCCGGAGCCCGCCCCATGCACGCCGTCGACCTCGCAGCTGCTACCGACCGTTTGATGAGCTTCCTCGCCGTCCCCGGCATCACAGGCGAGGAGGCCAAGATCGGCAAGGCGCTGGTCGCGGCGTTGAAGGCAGTCGGTGTTCCCGCGCGCGCCATCCGCTTCGATGATGCCCACACGCGCATTCCGCTACCGACGCAGACCGGCAATCTGATCGTGCAATTGCCCGGACGTGGCGACTTGAAAAATGCGCCGCGTCTCCTGTTTATGACGCACATGGATACCGTGCCCCTGTGCGCCGGCGCCGTCCCCAAGAAGCAGGGCCGCAAGATCGTCAGCGCTGTCAAGACCGCACTGGGCGGCGACAATCGCACGGGCTGCGCGGTGCTCGTCACGCTCGCGGCCGAACTGATGCGCACAAAGCTCGATCACCCCCCGCTGACGCTGCTCTTCACCGTGCGCGAGGAAAGCGGCCTGTGGGGCGCGCGGCACGTGGCGCTGGACGACCTGGGCGATATCGCAATGGGCTATAATTTCGATGGCCGCAGCGCAGCGCACGTGACGGTGGGCGCCGTCGGCGCGGATCGCTGGGAAGTCGAGATCTTCGGCCGCGCCTCGCACGCGGGCGGCGCACCCGAGCGCGGCATCAGCTCGACATTGATCCTCGCCGAAGCGCTCTCGGCCGTGCGCAAAGGCGGTTGGTTCGGCAAGATCGAAAAGAACACCGGCAAAGGCACGAGCAACATCGGCCCGGTCAGTGGAGCGTCGGGCGGTTCGGCCGGCGACGCCACCAACGTCGTGACCGACTACGTCAATGTGAAGGGGGAAAGCCGCAGCCATGACGCAGCGTTCTTCAAGCAAATTACGGCCGCCTACAAAGACGCTTTCACCACGGCGGCAGCGGGCGTCACCAACAGCGAAGGCAAGTCTGGCCGCGTGAAATTCATGACGCGCACCGACTACTATCCCTTCCGCATGAAGGACACGGCCCCGGTCGTGCGCCGCGCCATTGCGGCCGTCCAAGCGCAAGGCTTGACGCCCGACGTGCGCGTCGCCAACGGGGGCCTCGACGCCAATTGGCTGGTGCGCCGAGGCATCCCGACCGTCACTTTCGGCGCTGGTCAGAACGAAGCTCATACGCTCGACGAATGGGTCGACTTGAGCGAGTTCGAGGCAGCCTGCTCGCTGGTCGTGGGCCTCGCGACCCAACGGTAAGCAACGCCCATCGATCGAGCAAATATCGCGATCGCCAGCAGAGCCGCCAAATCCGGCCCCGCCGCCGAGATTGAACACACCGGATGCGCTGATCAACCCCTGCGCCCCTGGCCTTATCATCCGTTTTTCGCCACCTTCTTGTGATTTCACTCCCACGCATTCGTTGGCCCGGAGCGTTTTGCACGGGTTTGTTGGCGCATTGGGTAGCGGGCATGGCATTTCGGACAGGCTATATTATCGCAGCGCGGCGGACAGTTCTGGGCCGCATTGGCGGGCTACATCGGCTGCGGCGCGTGGAAGACCTCGGCGCCCCGCCGATTATCGAAGCCATGAAGGACGCTGGGTTGTCGCTGGCCCGTGTCGATCGCGTCATTCTGGGCAACGCCACCGCCGGCAGCAATCCGGCTCGGCTCGTGGCGCTGGCCGCCGGCATCCCGGAGTCGGCCCCGGCGGTGACGCTCGATCAACAATGTGCGTCTGGACTGGAAGCAATCCTCACGGCGCTGCGCGTCATCGCGACGAACGAAGCCGACGTCGTCGTCGCCGGTGGCGTCGAAGCGATCTCGATGGCGCCGTGGCGTCTGGCCAAACCGAAGGGTGTTCATCAGACACCGCGCTTCATTGGACTGTCGGGCGAAGACGACCCCGGTGGGCGCGACGTGGGCGCGATCGCCGATGTCGACAAAGTCGCCCGACGCCGGAAAATTTCACGAGAGGCGCAAGACGAGTGGTCGTTTCGCATGCACCTGGCAGCCGGTCTGGCGCGCGATGCGCGACGCTTCGTCAAGGAAATCGTGGCCCTCGAAGCCACCGCGACCGAAAGTCGGGATCAAAGCGCCGTCGAGCCGGAATTGGCGGCCCTGTCGGCGCTGCCCGCCTATCGCGCGGACGGCACACTCAGCTCGGGCAATACCAGCCA
>JANOKV010000507.1:0-10523 GCA_031419415.1 Hyphomicrobiales bacterium
CGTTCGATCGACAACTTGAGGCCGCGCGCGGAGGCGATCAGGCGCTCTTCCTCGAGGTCGGGTTCTTTCATCAGCCAGTGCGAGGTGCGCCGCAAAAGATCGGTGTGTGGGCCGCCGCCATCGTAGCCGCGCGCCCACAGCCAGGCATGATCCGACAGCAGCAGCGCCACGCGACCCTTGCCGATGCGATCGAGCACCAGCAGCGGTTTGTCCTGCGCCCCAGTCATGACGGTGCGACCGCGGCTCGGTTGGGCCTCGACCTGGCGAAACCAGCGCCCCCAGGTGGGATCTTTGCCCGCCTGGCCTGTGCCCGGTAATCCGCGCGTCACGGGGTGTTTCAAGCCGTCACCAGCGACCTTCGCTTTGAAGGGCTGCTCGATAACGGTGCCGGTGGGAACGGCTGGCAAAGCGTTGGCGAGCGGCGTCCGATAGAGGCTCGTGGCGCCGGCATAGTCATCGCCGGCCGCCACGAGAAGTGCGCCGCCTTGCTCGCGCACGTAGCGGGCGATGTTGTCGTAGTAGTGCGACGGCAGGATGTTGCGGTGCTGGTAGCGGTCGAAAATGATCAGGTCGAATTCTTTGATCTTTTCCGAAAACAGCTCCCGCGTCGGGAAGGCGATCAGCGACAGTTGCTGAATCGGCGTGCCGTCCTGCTTTTCAGGGGGGCGCAGAATGGTGAAGTGGACGAGATCGACGGCCGCGTCCGATTTCAGAAGGTTGCGCCAGGTCCGTTCGCCCGCATGCGGCTCGCCCGAGACGAGCAGAACGCGCAGGTTTTCGCGCACCCCTTCGGCGGCGATGACGACGCGGTTGTTGGCCGGCGTCAGCTCGCCATCGACGGGTTCGAGGTCGACCTCGATGATGTTGGTGCCGGCATGGGGGAACGCGAAGTTGAATTTCTCGACGCGATCGATCGTCGTGCGGCGTCGTTCGTCGGGAACGCCTTCGCGGCGCACGCGCAAATTCACGACCTCGCTCGAACGGCTTCGCCGGCCGGTTTCGCGAACGGCTATTTCGATGTCACGCGATTGCCCGACTATGCCGAACTTCGGTGCTTTCAGGACTTCGATTCGCCGGTCGAATTCGTCGGGCCGGCCGGTCAGAAGCGTGTGCACGGGGGCATCGAAGCCCAAAGCGGCGGCGGACTTGGGCACATCGTGGACTTGGCCGTCGGTCACCAGCACCACGCCCGCGAGCCGGTCGGGCGGCACGTTGGCCAGCGCCCGATTGAGATCGGTGAAGAGGTTGGTTCCCGATGCTCCCTCGCCCGTCGGCTTGGAGGACGACACCCATTTGATTTCGAGATTGGGAATTTTGCCGAGCTTCAGCTCCAGCTCCGCGCGGATGGCGGCGGTCTGCTCCGGCCGGCCGGCAATCGTCTGGCTGGTCGACTCGTCGAGCACCACGATGGCGATGTTGGAGAGGCTTTCACGCTCTTCCTGACGCAGCGTCGGGTTGGCGAGCGCGCCGATCAGCGCGGCCATCGCCAGGGCGCGCAGGGCTGCCCCCCGCGTGCGCCGCAGGAAGAGCACCGCGACGAGCACGATCGTGCACGCGATTGCGGCCCAGAACACGGGCTGCGGCACCATCGGAGCAATGTCGATCGACCAGTTCACTGTCTAAGAAACTCCTTCTGCACTCACTGCCCAAGTCTCTGCACTCATTGCCCAAGTCTCTCGAGCAGTGCTGGAACGTGGACCTGATCGGCTTTGTAATTGCCGGTCAGGGCGTACATGACAATGTTGACGCCGACGCGAAACGCCATCTCGCGTTGCGCGTCGCCGCCGGGAACGGTTGGGTAGACGGGTCTGTTTCTGTCGTCCAGCGCCCAGGCCGCCGCCAGATCGTTCGACGTGACGAGCAGCGAGCTGACGCCATCGACGCGTCGCGCGCGGCGGGTTTGATCTTTGTCCTCGACGCCCTCGGCTTCGACCCAGAGCTGGCCACCGTCCCAACGTCCGGGGAACGCACGCAGCAGATAAAACGCCTTGGTCAGAACGTGGGTTTCAGGCACCGCTTCGAGGCGGGGGACATCGAGTCGGCCGAGCATGCGTTGCAGGGGCGTGTTGCCATCGGTGCTCAACGCCAAACCGTTCGGCACGCCTTGGCCGTAGTCGCGCGTATCGAAAATGATCATGCCGCCTTGCTTCATGTACGCGTCGATCTTCGCGAGTACGGGATCGGGCAGCACACGGGCATTGGCCAACACGGGCCAATAGAGAATGGGAAAGAACGCGATCTCGTCAGTGACGACGTTGACGCCGAAGGGTTCTCCCGGCTCGATGGCCGTTCGCGCGGAAAGGATCTTGCCCAGGCCCGTCAGTCCCAGGCGGCTCGTATCGTCGGCCGAGGCATCGCCGGTCAAGACATAGCCGAGCGTGACTTTGCCCGTCGCCTGGATGGCCATTTGTTCGTCGCGGGTTTGACCGGCGATCGGTCGATCGGTCCGGGGCGGTTCGGGTCGGACGGCCTGGGCCTCGACCTGCGGGATGGCGACGAACGAACTCGCCAGCACGAGGGCGATCAACGCGGCTGTGCCCGCCACGGGTCGCCGCCAGCGCTGCCAGAACGGACCCGCCTGCAGCAGCAGAACGGCCACGATGTCGATGAAGAGCAGCAGCAAGGCCGCGGTCAGCAGCGACGGCTTCAACGGCTGCGTGGTTTCACCTTCGTAGCTGCGCCGTTCGGCTGCGAACGGAATGCCGGACAAGGGGCGCAGCTCTATTTTCGCCGTGGCGATATTCAGGGCGCGGGGGCTGGCCTGCGGGCCGTAATAGCCGGGGGGATGCTCGAACCCTGGCCGCGTACTATCGAGACGCGCGACGGGAATAGCCTGGGCGGTGGGCGTCGGATTGCGCAGCATGCCGGCGCCGTCGAGCAGTTGCAACGGAGCCAACACCTCGGCATTCGACGGCTCGGGCGTCGTGGCCGGCGCCGAGGTCTCGACGCCGCCCTGCGCGATGCCGCCGGGTTTGCCCAAGGTTGCAATGCGTCGGAGCATGTCGACGAATAATCCGGAGAGGGGAAGATTGGACCAGTCGGAATTGGCCGTAACGTGGAACAGCACGATCTGACCTTCGCCGCGTCGTGCCGCCGTAACCAGGGGCGTGCCGTCCTTGAGACGCGCCCACACTTTGACAGTCTCACCGATGCCGCCGGGGTCGGCCAGGACTTGTCGATTGACCGCGACATCGACCGGCACAGCCAAGCCAGCAAAGAGGCTCGCATCGTCGAAGGCGGCGAGCGCCTGGGGCGTCGACCAGGACAGCGCCCCGCCGAGCGTGCGCCCGCCGATCCGAAGTGCCACGGGCATCAGCGTATCGCCGCCTTTTTCGAGACGTGGGCCGGCAAAGCGCACCAACACGCCGCCGCGCTTCACCCAGTCCTCGACCCGCGCCAGCAATTCGCCCGACAGCGTGCCGACGTCCGCGACGACGAGCACGGAAACATTCTGTTTGAAGGCATCGCCCACGGCGGCGGTGAGATTGGCGTCCTTGGGGCGCACCAGCTCGGAGAACGGCGCCATGGCCCGATCGATGTAATAGAGCGGCGCCAGGAGCGGCTGCGCCTGCTCGCGGCTCTCGCCCGTTATGAGGCCGATCCGATTCCAGCGCGAGCTGGCGTCGAGCAGATGCACAGCGCCGGCGGAACGCTCGCCCGCGACCTCGACGCGCGCGACTTGGTTGCGCAGCTCCAACGGCAAAGTGAAATGCGCGGTCGTCCGGCGGTCGTCGATACCGAATGCGAACGGCGCTTCCCCGAGGCGCTGGCCCTTGCTCGACAGCGCCAACACGAACCCGGTGCGCGCGCCGCCTTCGGGCCGGATCAGCGTGGCTTCCAGCCGTCCTTCGCGACCCAGACCTGCGGCAATCGCCATCGCCTCTTCGCCGCGACGCGGATCGACAATAGCGAACGAGCCGGCAGAACCCGCAAAACCGGCGAGCTGCTGGGCGAACGAGCCAGCGCTGCCGGCATGGTCGACGCCGTCCGTCAGCCATACGACCGTGGCGGCGGGTGTGCCTGCGAGCGCGGTCGCCAGTTGGGCCGCAGTCTCGACGCGTTGCGGTTCGAACGGTTGGGGTGTGATCGCGGCGGCCGTCGAGCGCGCATTGATGGGGGCTTCGATGCGCAACGTCTGCGCTTTGGCGGGGGCGGCCGTCTGCGCCAGCAGGACGGGCCGGTTCTGGCCTTCGGCTTCGCCGATCAGGCGGTCGATCAGCGCCAGCCGATCGGCGAAGCGGGTCGCCGACGACCAGCCGTTATCGACCACGATGACCACCGGACCGCTGCCTTTCAGGGCCGAATCGCGGGTGGGGTTCAACACCGGCTCGGCCAGCGCCAAGATGACGAGGGCTGCAGCCAACATGCGGATGAGCGTGAGCCACCACGGTGTCTTGGCCGGCATCTTGTCCAGATTATCGAGGCCCACGAGGATGCGGGTCGCGGGAAACGCGATGCGGCGCGGCCGAGGCGGCACGGTGCGCAGTAGCCAATAGATGATCGGCAGCGCCGCCAGCGCGCCCAACAGCAACGGGTTGAGAAAGGCCAATGCCCCGAGCGTCATGATGCGGTCCCCGCTGCGGCAGGCGCGGTCATTCGATAATCACCGGCTTGGCCTGCAAGCCGCATGACGAGTGACAAGATGGGTTCAGCCGCAGAGCGGTCGGTGTGATGGACGAGAAACGTCCAGCCCAGCCGGCGCGCCGCTTCGGTCAACTCCGCGCGGTGGACTTCGAGTTTGGCGCGATAGCGCTCGCGCAGGCTCTCGGCGCGGTCGGCGACCCAGCGATCGGCGCCTTCGAGGCCGAGGAATTCCGCGCGGCCCTCATAGGGCAGCGTCTCTTCGGCCGGGTCGAGCACCTGGACGAGATGACCGCTGACGCCCGACGCCGCAATGGCTGCCAGGCGGCGCTCTATCAGGGGAACGGGATCGAGAAAATCGCCGACCAAAATCGTGCCGGAAAACCGCGACAGCCGCGCTTCGGGCGGCAGGCCGGTCGTCAATTCCGGCGCGCGCGCGTGCATGGCGATTGCCTCGGCAATGCGCGTGGCGGCCTTGCGGCTGGCGATGGGACGGGTGAGGCCGAGTAGGCCCACGCGCTCGCCGCCCCGCACCAGCAATTCGGCAAGCGCCAGCACCAGCACCACGCTCCGCTCGCGTTTTGTCACCGCTGAAAGGTGGCTTTTGAAGTTCATGGACGCCGACAGATCCGGCCACAGCCAGACGGTGTGGGCGGCTTCCCACTCGCGCTCGCGCACGAACAGATGATCAGAGCTGGCGGAGCGGCGCCAATCGATCAGCGTCGCCGTGTCGAGGTCGTTGTATTGGCGAAACTGCCAGAACGTCTCGCCGGGGCCAGAGCGCCTGCGGCCATGAATGCCGTGCGCCACCGTGCTCGAGATGCGCATGGCTTCGAGCACCAGATCGGGCAGGCGATCGGCAAGGCCGTGCGCCTCCGACTCTAGCGGAGCGAGGGTGTCGCGTGACACATCGGCGGCGTCCGTTCGGGTCTGCCGGTCAGCTGCCACGCGCGTCCCTCCGCCGTTCGCAAATCCCGTCAAGCGATCGCACCTGCAAGGCGGCGGATCACCGTGCTGACATCGATGCCCTCGGCGCGTGCTGCGAATGTCAACGCCATACGATGCTTGAGTACCGGCTCGGCGAGCGCCACCACGTCGTCGACCGAGGGCGCCAGGCGCCCGTCGATCAGCGCCTTGGCGCGCACGGCCAGCATCAGCGCCTGACTGGCGCGCGGGCCTGGACCCCACGCCACCAGACGATCGGTCTCGGCGTCGGCGCCGGTTCCCGGACGCGCCGAGCGAACGAGGGTCAAGATGGCTTCGACCACTTTGTCGGAGACGGGGATCTGGCGCACCAAGCGCTGAATCGCCATCAAGTCTCGAGCGTCGATGACGGCCTCGAGGCTGCGCTCCTCCGTGCCGGTCGTGGCGAACAGCATGCGCCGCTCGGCAGACTCGTTGGGATATGTGACGTCGATTTGCAGTAAAAACCGGTCGAGCTGCGCTTCTGGCAGAGGATAGGTGCCTTCCTGCTCGAGCGGGTTTTGCGTGGCGAGCACATGGAACGGGGCCGGCGTGTCGTGCCGTTGGCCTGCGACCGTGACATGATGCTCCTGCATGGCCTGGAGCAGCGCCGACTGAGTTTTGGGCGAGGCGCGGTTGATTTCGTCGGCCATCAGCAATTGCGCGAAGATCGGGCCGCGAATGAACCGGAAACTGCGTCGCCCTGTGTTGCCCGCATCCTCGAGAACTTCCGAGCCGATGATGTCGGATGGCATGAGGTCGGGTGTGAACTGGATGCGCTTGGCATCGAGGCCCAGAACGCGTCCGAGCGTATCGACGAGCAGCGTCTTGGCGAGGCCTGGGACACCGATGAGGAGCCCGTGCCCTCCGGCCAAGATGGTGATGAGCGTTTGCTCGATGACCAAATCCTGTCCGAAGATGACGGAGGCTGCGGCTTTGTGAATGCGTTGTACGCGTTCGCCGGCAGCCTCGACACGTTCGACGATGTCGGTGGTGGAGGCGGTGAGGGTGGTGGTTGTGCTGCTCATGGAGAGAACTATCTGCCCAACTTCGGATGGATGCCTGGAATTCTGCTCGATCAAGCTCATGGAAAGTGGTCACAATGTGAGCATTCGGCGATGATCATAGCAACCGGTAAGCTGGCCGGGGTATTAACTTTGAGTAATAACGAACGGCTCCAGGTGGCGATATGACGAACACGACGCCCAAACACATCGATAGAGGGGGCGGATTGGCTGGTTTGGAGGCGCTTTTCGCGGAACAGGCCGGCGATCGCTTGCCACCCGTGGAGCAATGGAACCCGCCCTATTGCGGCGATATTGGCATGCGCATCGCTCGGGATGGGGTTTGGCACTACCGAGGCAGCCCGATCGGCCGCAAACCGATGGTCAAGCTCTTCTCGCGCGTGCTGAGGCGGGACGAGGATGGTCGCCACTACCTCGTCACGCCGGTGGAAAAAGTCGATGTCGAGGTCGAGGACGCGCCTTTTCTGGCGGTCGAGATGGACGTATCGGGCGTGGGTGCGGCGCAAACGCTGATCTTTCGCACGAATGTGGACGACGTCGTGCGCTGCGGACCCGCAAACCCGCTTCGGTTCGTCGAGGAAGCAGGCAGCGGCGGATTGAAGCCCTATGTTCTCGTTCGCGGTCGCCTCGAGGCCCTGGTGACGCGCGCCGTTTACTATGACCTGGTCGAGATCGCCGTCGAGAACGGCGCAGTTTCGGGAATTTGGAGCGGTGGGGCATTTTTTCCGCTGGAAGCAGCGGGCTGAGGCGAAGCCCGAAGTCGGATTTTGGAACGAATGACGGCTGGCACCGTTGTGGAACATCTGATCGAAACCAGGAATAAAGGTGCTCCCCATGTCTGATTATTCACCCGGCCCCGACGATCGTCGGGCAAGGTCCACGATGAACACCACACCACCGTTGGAGACTGAACGCGTCACCGTAAATTCGACCGCACGGTCGAGCGGCTCCACGATTGCCGGCGTGTTGCTCGTTATCGGCCTCGTCTTGCTGGGCCTGATGTTCCTTGCGCCGACGCGGACGCCAACGGTGAATAACCCCACCACGACGGGTACTGGCACCGCGACCGTGCCGTCCACCGTCACCCCGTCGACGAGTTCGTCCACGGGATCGTCGACTGGGACGGGCACGACCACGACAACGCCCACCCCTACGACACCCAACACGACGACGCCTGTTCCCACGACCCCCGGCACGACCACGAAGTAATCTGGCAGTCGCAACGTCCAAATTCACTTGTTGCGTCCCGAGTGGAGTTCAATCGTGGCAAAGAAAGTCGGCGTGATCGTCGGAAGCATCCGTCGGGACTCGATCAATAGGCGGTTGGCGAAGGCTCTTATGGGGCTTGCGCCGCCGACTTTGATGCTCGAGTTCATAGAGATTGGCGATTTGCCGCTTTACAATCAGGATTTGGATGCGACCCCACCGGTGCAGTGGCAAGCGTTCAAGAAACACGTGTCGTCTGTGGACGCCATTTTGTTCGTGTCGCCAGAGTACAATCGCTCGATGCCGGCCGCTCTGAAGAACGCGATCGACATCGGATCGCGGCCTTACGGTCAGAGCGCCTGGAATGGCAAACCCGGCGCCGTCGTCACGGCATCTCCCAGTGCGATCGGGGGCTTTGGCTCCAATCACGCGGTGCGCCAGACGTTGGTTTTCCTCAACGTTCCGGTCATGCAGCAGCCCGAAGCCTACATTGGCCACGCCGACAAACTCGTCTCCGCCGATGGCCAGATCACGAATCCCGATACGAAAGTGTTTCTGGAAAAATTCATGATGGCGTTCGCCGATTGGGTTGCTAGGAACGCGGTCGCGGCGTGAAGGAACTCACCCCTAGATTTGCGGCGTGGAACCGAAATTAGGAGTTCGACGCGGCCTATAGAAAGCAAGCGAGCGTTCCTTCCAGTGAAGGGACATGCCGCGCCGGGGGCTGGTGCACCCAGCACCCCGCCTTTTTCACGCACTGCGCCCAAGCCAACGCCAAAAAGCGCAGCCGAAGTTCGCCGCGCGTCGCCACTTCCAGGGGTGAATAGAAAAGGAGACCCGCGGCCTCGGGGGGGGGAAACCGCGGGTCCTGGTCCGGGCGCCAGGGAGGTGGTGCGCATCGCGCCCGGTTTGATCTAAAACGGGCCACATCGGATTCAGTTCCGATCGACCCGCTGCCTTCATCGGCCGGCTGGCTTGGCGATGTTGTGCGCGCGCACGTCGAAGAACAACGCCTGGCTGATGATGGTGCGCACCGTTTCCTGTTGGAACGGCTTGGGGATCAAGAACGTCGGCTCGGGCCTGTGGCCTGTCAGAACCTGCTCGGGATAGGCGGTGATGAAAATCACCGGAAGATCTATCGTCTGCAAGATCTCGCGGACCGCATCCAGACCAGAACTGCCGTCGGCGAGTTGAACATCGGCCAGGATCAGACCAGGGCGCTGCTTTTTCACCATTGCCTCGGCTTCCGTTTTCGTGCGGGCCACGCCCATGACGCGATGCCCGACGGTGGTCACGATGCTCTCCAGATCGAGCGCAATCAGCGGCTCGTCCTCGATGATCAAAATATCGGTTGCCACCTGCTCGGCGATTTCGCGCCCGGCTTCGTCGAGATCGGCGTCGATTTCCGAAGCGGAGCGCTGCAAAATTTGTCCAGCTTGCTGGGGAGAAAACCCCTCGACCGACACCAACAGGAAGGCCTGGCGCGGGATCGGCATCATCGCCTCGATTCGACGATCGACCAGACTGATGCTGCTGTCGGCGGAGACGACCCCTGGCCGCGCCTGATCGTTGACGGCGACCGAATTCCAGAGCCGCGAGAACACTCTATAGAGCGCCACGCGGGGATCGAGGTCTTGGGGGAAGCTGGATGGATCGGCGATCAGGCTTTCCAATACGGCCGCGACGTAGGCGTCCCCGCTCTCCTGCCTTCCCGTCAGGCTGCGTGCAAAGCGCCGCAAATATGGGATGTGCGGTAGTATTGCGTTCGCAATCGTCATTGTCAGTCCCCTTGCCGTGGTATGATTTGTCCCACTACCCCTGTCTTCTGCCCAGATTCAGGGGAACGGGGCACAAACGCCTGAACCAAAAATAGGTTCCATTGGAACAAACAGCAATGCTAGTTCGTTTAGTCGTCTGGCGAAGACGCCTGCCAAGAGGGATCGTCCACAACTCATGAGTCCGCAATCAAACAAACGTCGAGGCGGCGGCGCCCCAGCCGATCCAGCCAACGAGTCCGTACGATCCAAAGAAGGAAATGCAGATGCCGTGCGGCCTGTGCCGGCCGTGATTGGTGAGTTTCTGCAAGCGCATTATCGCGACCTCGTCGACGCTCCGGTTCCCGACCACCTCGCGCGATTGGTTGAAATGCTCGAGCAACGCGAATCCGGGACGGACGCCACGCCGCCTCCCCATAAAGTGCCGGGCAACGCCGATGACGCCAACGGCGTTTGATGCCATCCCCGCGACGCATCCCGCGCGGGGGTTTTCACATCGACCACGGCCCCTTGTCGCCGAACCACCCCATCAAGACGATCATCGCGATTCCGGCCAGTAAAAGCGACCCCACGAGCACGATCAGAACCTGATAACTCTTATTTCCTTGCCGCGCTTTTTCCTCGCCGATTATCGTCGGCTTCTCATCGATCATTGGTCCACCTCTCGCGCAGCCACGACCTCCGCCAGATCATGCTCCAAAGGCCAACGTGCGAACCCTGGCGCAGTTCCTTGCCGTTGCTGATGCCCGGCCGAATCCCGAGACGGCGTCGACCATCATCATCTCATGACGTCACGGCCTATCCCCGACCTCCCCTGTCCGACCGGGCTGATGCCTGACATTCTGGACCGGGCTGATCCCTGACACTATTGTCTGCCTGCTCCGCTGTCATCGGCCGTTTCCGGCGCTTTGTGGAGCCGCGCACGCGGCGGAGCAAAGCGTCGGAAACGGCGGTCGCGCCCGATCACGCCCAG
>JANOKV010000508.1:0-3812 GCA_031419415.1 Hyphomicrobiales bacterium
GATCACGATCCTGCAACGCGATTCCAAGCCCGAGGAGTGGCGGCGCATCATGGGGCGCGTGGCCGACTCGCAAAAGGCCGGCCTGCCGATGATGGGCCAGGTGCTGACCCGTCCGACGGGCATCCTGCTCGGCTTCGAGATTTCGCAAAACCCGTTCATTGGACGCCCGAGCTGGTCGGAGGTTGAAAACCTGCCCTTCGAGCAAAAGATCGCGCGGTTGCGTAACCCTGAGTTTCGCGCGCGGCTGATCAGCGAGGCGATCGAAGACGAAGTGCTGTCACGCCGCGTCACCAAGTGGGATCGCATTTTCCCGCTCGGCGATCCGCCCGAATACGAGCCGCCCGCTGAAAAGAGCGTTGCGGCGATCGCGGCCCGTCAAGGGCTGCCACCCGCCGAGGTCGCCTATGACATGTTGCTTGAGAACGGCGGCAAAACCATCCTCTATCGCCCACTCAGCAACTATACCTATGGCAATCTCGACACCGTGCACGACATGATGCGCCATCCCCACACGCTCGTAGGGCTGGGCGACGGCGGCGCGCATGTGGGCATCCTGACGGACGCCAGCGCCATCACCTATATGCTGACGCATTGGACGCGAGACCGCACGCGCGGCGCCAAGGTCGCGCTCACTTGGGCCATCAAGCGGCTCACCAGCGATAATGCGGCAGCGATCGGCCTGCACGACCGGGGCGTGATTCGGGTGGGCGCCAAGGCCGACATCAATGTCATCGATTACGCGCGCTTGAAGCTGCACGCCCCGACGGTCGCCTACGACCTCCCGAGCAACGGCCGTCGCCTGATGCAGAAGACGGACGGCTACACCGCGACCATTGTGGCGGGCGAGGTGGTCAGTCGCAGCGGCGTGGCCACTGGCAAACTGCCGGGCCGCCTCGTGCGCGGGCCGAAATCGGGGCCTCACCTGCGCCAAGCGGCGGAGTGAGGTCGGGGTCTGGCTTTCAACGCGGCGCGGGCTTGTAGACCCCCGTTTCGGGGTCCAGGCGCAGAGCGCCCAAGTCCCGCTCCGGAACAATGGGCACCTGCCCACGTGTGGCGTCCTCGGCCTGACGCCGATCGTGCGCAGCGCGTCGTGACCAGCGTTGGATTGCCTTGTAGCCGGCCCAAACACCGGCCCCAATCAGCATCAGACCCACGAGTTGGGGCATGCACCGCCTCCCGAAAACTCACAATCCGTAGCGCGACCACAAGGCACGGGCTTCGACGGAGGATAGCAGGTCCTCTGCCAGGCTGGTTGCTGCGGCACTTTCACCCAACGCGCCGATCTGCGGCAGCCGACGCAGACGCCCGAGCAGCCCAGCCGCCTGTAGCGGAATGACGCGCAGGCGGACCCGATCCCCGTGTACCTCGCGCATTTTGGTTCTCAAGTCCGATAGGCCGTCGATTAGGCCAAGCTGCCGAGACTTTGGCCCCGACCAGAACGCGCCAGAAAACAGTTCCGCATCCTCGCCCGCCAGCTTCTGGTGCCGCCGCTCTTTGACGATGCCGATGAAGACCTCGTGGACTTCCGCCTGCAAGGCTTTCAGACGGGCGATATCGTCGGGTTGTTCCGGTTTGAAAGGGTCGAGCGTGCCCTTGGCCAAACCCGACGTGTAGACGCGACGCTCGATCCCCAGCCGCTCGATCGCCTTGTCGAACCCAAAGCCTGCGGAGATGACACCGATCGATCCGATGATCGACGACGGGTCGGCATAAATCTCGTCACCCGCCAGCGCCAGGAAATAGCCGCCCGATGCCGCCACGTCCTCACAGAACACGTAAACGCGTTTATTGCGTTCGCTGGCCAGTTGGCGGATGCGACGATAGATGAGATGCGACTGAACGGGGGAGCCACCTGGCGAATTGATCGCAATGGCGACGCTCGGCGTGTCGGACAGCGCAAAGGCCTTTTCGATGGCGCTCGCGGCCGACGCCAGAGTCAGACCCGGTCGCAACGGCGTCGCCATGCCGATCGGACCTGAAAAACGCAGAACGGGCACGGTCGGTCGGCTGGGAAATGGCCACATGTCTGGGTCTCCGAAAAATCATAGCGAGGGCCGGTCTCGCGGCGTCGCCAACTCGAGCGGTGGATAGCCAAGGAGTGCGGCCATGCACAACCAATCTTTCGGCGCATGCGCACAACGCGCTGCCAGCCGAAGCGCACGGGCGCCGCAAAACGAGCTGGATTGACTCAGCGCAACGCGGTCCAAGCCAGCGGCGCGCCTGTTCGCAGAATAGCCTCCATCGGCGCCGTAAAGCCGGTTTCCTCGTGAACGATGAAGCCCGCCAAAAGCGCCAACGGGGCGCGGCTGGCCTTCGTCGCCCGTAGGATCACCCGATTGGCCGGCTGTCCTCGGCGTGGGTGAATGGGCAGAATATCGACGCCACCGAACCGCCCGTGCACGGCGGCCAGCACGCGATCGAGCGCATCGGCGCGATGCAGCAGAACGAGGGTGCCGCCGGGGGATGTGACGCGCGCCAGGAAGCGCAACCAGCCTTCGAGATCGCCTTGCGGCATGGCATTGGCGCGCGCTTTTATGGGATCGGCCGACGGCCGGGTCCGGCCATCTTCCAACCAGGGGGGATTGGTCAAAACCACATCGAACGCGTCCTCGCGCACACCCGCCGACCCCAGATGGGCAGCGGGGGCGAGCAGGTCGGCCTCGATGACGGTGACGCGATCTTCCAAGCCATTCCGCGACACGTTGCGGCGGGCCAGGCTTGCCAATTCAGGAGCTTTTTCGAGCAGCGTCACGCGAGCCGCGATCGATCGGCGCGCCACACACAAGCCCGCCACACCGACGCCGGCGCCGGCATCGAGGATCGTCGAGGCGCGACCGGCGAGGTCCGGCACGGCGGCGGCCAGCAGGACGGCATCGATTCCGGCGCGAAATCCCGTCCTCGGCTGGAGGATGGCGAGGGCGCCACCGAGGAACGTGTCATCCGTCTCGTCGGACTGTGCTGGCAGCATTATGGGTCACCTCGCCGACGGGGCTGTCAGGTCGAATCGGGGCGCGTGCGCAGGTGGGGCGGGTCGTCGATCAATTCCCCTCCCAGACCCGCATCCGTCAAAAGCTGCCGCGCCGCTCGGGCGTCGGCGTCGGCTACTCGAATACGACGGGGGAACGCGCCGATCGACCCCTCCATCGCACTGATGTGGCTATCGGCTGAATGAAACCCGATCCCCGCATCGCCCAAGAGGGCTTCGACAAAGGTGACGAGAACCGGATCACTCGTTCGCAAAAGGTCGCGCATCGTTGCCCACCAGGATGAAAAGCGTTACGTGAAGCGTGAGGCGGCCAGCGCCACGGGCGGTTACCGGCTCGCGGCCGTTTCCACTTGACCAGCTACCGGCGCTTCGCAGTATAGCGCAGCGTCGAACAGAACGAGGAACATCTGTCTTGGGAGTCGTTGTCTCGCCCGGAGAAGGACGTGAGCCGGTCGCCGGCCTGCAGGCGATCATGGACCTCGTCGCGGCCGATATGGAGCGCGTCAACGCGATCATCCTCGATAAAGCGGTGTCGGATGTCGATCTCATCCCCGAACTCGCCCACCATTTGATCGGGTCGGGCGGCAAGCGTTTGCGGCCCATGTTGACGATCGCTGGCGCCAAGCTCGCCGGCTACAGCGGCACGGGGCATATCCGGCTGGCGGCCGCCGTCGAATTCATGCATACGGCGACCCTGCTTCACGACGACGTGGTGGACGAGAGCGACTATCGGCGGGGCCGCAAGTCGGCGCGGCTGTTGTGGGGCAATCAGGCGAGCGTGCTGGTCGGCGATTTTCTGCTCGGCCAGGCGTTCCGCATGATGGTG
>JANOKV010000509.1:0-2591 GCA_031419415.1 Hyphomicrobiales bacterium
ATCGACGGTGGCGGATGGAGCGGCCAGCAGCCATCCACCGACTTCCGCCTGCTCATCGCACACGATCACGCGCGCGCCATGCTCGGAAGCCGCCAACGCTGCGGCGAGACCTGCGGGGCCTGCTCCGACCACCAGCACATCGCAGTGTGCGAACCGGCTCGCATAGGCGTCGGGATCGGCCGCATGGGGCGCGCGTCCCAGACCCGCTGCCCGACGGATCAGAGGTTCATACACCTGCGCCCAAAGTCGGCTTGCCCCGAGCCCACCGGGTCCCATGAACGACTTGTAGTAGAAGCCCGCCGACAACAGTGGCGCGAGCAGGTCGCTGACTGCACCTGCATCCATCGCCAGAGACGGCCAGCAGTTTTGGCTGCGCGCGATGAGGCCATCGGTGAGTTCAATTTCCGTCGCACGCAAATTGGGCGTCACCCGGCCAGCCCCGCGATCGACGGTGACGAGCGCATTGGGCTCTTCCGTTCCCGCCGACAAAATTCCGCGCGGCCGATGATATTTGAACGAGCGTCCGACGAGATGCACACCATTGGCCAGCAGCGCCGATGCGAGGGTGTCGCCGGCATAGCCCGTGAGCCGCCGCCCATCGAAGGTGAACGGCAGCGCCCGCGCGCGATCGATGCGGCCACCCGAAGCGATGCGATAGATTTGGGTCATCGGCGCGCGCCTCGAAAACCGAAGTCACCCCACATTGCGCCAGTGCTGCACCGACGGGATCCCGGCTGGCCGCGCCACCGGCGCGACCTCCGGGAAACAGGGGGAGAGGGCGCCACAAGCGTGACCACTGGAAATTCAAGCGTGAGCCCGCGCCGTGGTGTCTGGCCTGCGGGCTGACACCCTTTCGCAACGGCGCCGCAGTGCCCGCTGCTCGGTGTCGCCCCGGTGTCAAGCCGAAGGCCAGACACCTGCATTGCGCCTCCAAAATGCGCGCTCACCCGCCCACCTCGTGTCGATCGGGTCGCGGTTCTCCCGCTGCGTACGTGGTCACGATGCGGTCGCTGACGGTGTCGCGGAGCGCGTTGAAGAAACGGCCGCAGCCATGGAGATGCCGCCAGCGCTCGGCGTGCAGGCCCTTCGGATTGGAGCGCATGTAGAGATAATCGGCCCAGGCCGCCTCGCTCACCGCCGACGGATCGAGGGGCCGTGCGATGTGCGCCTCACCGGCATGGCGATACTCGATCTCCGGACGGGCCATGCGGCAGTAGGGGCAATCGATCAGCAGCATAGGGGTCAGGACCGAGTCTGTGGCGGGTAGGGCGTACCGTCTTTGTGAAAGTATCCCTTTACACCATCGCTGGCCATCTTCCAGGCGAGGTCGATGTCGGGATAGTCCACCTCGTCTCCTTTCGTGCGATCGCCGACGACGAGGAATGTCGCGTCCGTCGTACCCAGGTTGAGGAAGTGGTGGCCATCGCCCGTGCCGGCAGGAAAGCCGATGCAGGCGCCAGGGCCGACCTTCTCGCGACCCGCGTCCGTCACGAGCACCAACTCGCCATCGATGACGTAGACGAACTCGTCCTGCTGGCTGTGCGCATGCCGCGCTGCTGATTGTCCGCCGGGCATAACGCGCACGAGGTTGACGCCGTAGTTTTTCAGCCCTGCATAATCGCCGAGGAAGCGATAGGCGCGTTTCCTTTGCGCCTGGCGAAAGGGTTCGGGATAATCCGATGTCGAAATTTCAGGGACATCGGCGGATCGAAACACCATTGATCCTCTGGTCATGACACGCTCCTCAACCCCCCTCAATGCGCCACGGCGGCAGCCGCAGCCTCGTCGATCAAATCGCCCGTCGCAAATCGCTCCAGCGTGAACGGCGCTGCGATCGGGTGCGGTTCGCCCCGCGCAATCGTCGCCGCAAACACATGGCCCGAGCCCGGCGTCGCCTTGAAACCACCCGTGCCCCACCCGCAATTGACGTAGAGACCCGGCACGGGCGTTTTGCCGATGATCGGCGAGCGATCCGGCGTCACGTCGACGATGCCGCCCCAGTTGCGCAACATGCGCAGTCGGCGAAACATCGGAAAGAGATCGCAGATCGCATCGACCGTGTGCGTTGCGATGTGCAGGCCGCCGGTCTGGCTGTAGGACGTGTAGACATCGGTGCCCGCGCCAATGACCAGCTCGCCCTTGTCGGATTGCGAGATGTAGGCGTGCACCGTATTCGACATGACGACGCACGGAAACACCGGCTTTACCGGCTCCGACACCAGCGCCTGCAAGGGAAAACTCTCGATCGGCATGCGCACACCCGCCATTCCCATCAGTACCGATGTATGGCCGGCAGCGACGACGCCGACCTTAGAGGTGCGGATCGGCCCCCGCGTCGTGTCCAGCCCCTCGACTGCACCCGTCGCATCGCGCCGGATCGCCGTCACCTCGCAGTTCTCGAGGATGTCCACACCCATTCGATCGGCGCCGCGCGCGTAACCCCAGGCGACCGCATCGTGCCGCGCCGTGCCGCCCCGCCGCTGCAGCGCAGCCCCGAGCACGGGATAGCGCAGGCGCGACGAGATATTCAACGGCGGGCAGAACGCCTTGGCCTCCTCCGGCGTCAGCCACTCGTTGTCGATGCCAGCGAG
>JANOKV010000510.1:0-1887 GCA_031419415.1 Hyphomicrobiales bacterium
TTGCCACGCTTCGCCCCTTGCAAAGACGATGCTCCACAACGTGCGAATATTGGCGCGGCGTCGACCGTGAGATCGACACCGCTGCATAGGGGAGAGATAGCGGAAAAGCGTAAATGCTTGGTTGCCGAGTGTATTATTTCAGCAAGGGGGACCATGCCGGGTCGGATGCGAACGAGGGCGTGCGCACCTGGCGTTCGTTTCTGCCCGTGAGATCGACCGAGAACAGACGGGGACCACCACCCGCGCCGGCGTGCTCGCGAAAGAACATGAGGAAACGACCGTTGGGGGCCCAGGTCGGACCCTCGTTGTGGAAACCATCGGACAAGATTCGCTCGCCGCTGCCGTCTGGCTTCATCACGCCGATCAAGAATCGCCCTGAAAGCTGCTTGGTGAAGGCGATATAGTCGCCGCGTGGCGACCAGACCGGCGTCGAGTAACGCCCTTCGCTGGTGCTGATGCGGCGTGCGCCCGAGCCGTCCGAGGCCATGACGTAGAGCTGTTGATTGCCGCCTCGATCCGATTCGAACACGATGCTGCGGCCATCGGGTGAATAGCAGGGGCCCGTGTCGATGCCCTGGCCCTGGGTCAGGCGGCGCGTCTGGCGACTGCGCAGATCCATTTCCGAGATCCACGAATCGCCGCCCTGGCCTTGGCTCATGATGATGCGCTGGCCGTCCGGCGAGAATCGCGGCGCGAACGTGATGCCGGTGAAGTCGCCGACGAGTTCGCGTTTCCCGGTCTCAATGTTGAGCAACATGATCCGGCCCTGGTCGCGCACGTAGGACATGTACGTGACCTCGAGCGATGTCGGGCTAAAGCGCGGGGTGAGCACCAGCTCCTGCCCCTGGCTCAGCAAGCGCACATTCTCGCCATCCTGGTCCATGATGGCCAGGCGCTTGATGCGCTTTTCCTTGGGGCCAGTCTCGTCGATGAAGACGACGCGCGTGTCGAAATAGCCGCGCTCGAGCGTGAGCTTTTCCCACGCCTGATCGGCGATGATGTGGCCGACGCGACGCCAGTTGGCGGCCAGCGTCGTGAAGCGTTGCCCGGCCAGTTGTTTGCCCAAAACCACGTCCCAGACGCGAAACTCGGCTTGAACGCGACCTTCGGAGGCTTGCCCGACTCGGCCCACGACGATGGCTTCGGCGCCGACGCTGCGCCAGTCGGCAAAGCGCGGCTCGATGTTGAAATCCGTGATCTGCTGAATGAACGATCGCGGATCGAGCGGAATGAAGAGGCCCGAACTCTCGAGATCGTTGGCGATGATCTGGGCGATGTCGCGCCCGAGCTTGGGGTCATCGCTCAAGAACGGCGGCACCGCGATCGGGCGGGGGCGAAGGTTGGCGTCGCGCACGGTCCCCGACAATCCACCCTCGTCGGCACGCTGGGCATGGGCTGGCACGGTGGCGCCCGCAATCAACGAACCCATTCCAGCGAGGGTGGCGCGGCGCGAAAGGCGGCTCGAAATCATGATTCAGGAACCCAGTCGATTGGTCGGCGGTGTGTTGTGATGCCTGCGGAACGGCCCGATTTCAAGGCAGTTCTACGGAAAGCTATTGGAACATCTCGCGCGGATCGAAGTCGAGCGTCACTCTTTTCCAGATGTCGTACTTGTCGGCCGGCAGATCGTAGTTCTGGCAGCGGATGACCGCGCTCATGGCAGCGTCGGCGGCGAGCTTGAACTGTGGTGAGCCTTGCTGATTGAGGACGCGAGGGTTGCCGTTCAGTGAGCCGTCGCGATTGAGATCGAACTGTATTTTGGGCACCTGGCTCGACGCCATCTCGCCGCCCGCCTGGATGTTCCAGCAGTCTTTGACCCGTCCGACGATCATGCCGAGCAACATCGACGCCTCGGTCGCGGCATTGGCGGCATCGCGCCCCTCGCGC
>JANOKV010000511.1:0-2321 GCA_031419415.1 Hyphomicrobiales bacterium
TCGGCAAACGCCGCAACAAATCAGCCGAGACCGATGCTGCAACCGCCTCGATCCCACCAGCCATAGAGACAACCCTCCGCCCGATGATCCGGGACGGACTCTCTGAATCACACGCCGAGTCGTACGGTCAATGAAATTCGACGGAAAAATCTGATGGATGGTGAGGCAGGTCGCCTCCGTCCACTTCCTGAAGTGTTTCGGCGCGTGCTACGGTCGGACCTGGCTATGGTGTCGACCCACGGCCCATCAGCATGTCGTTTGACGTCAACACTCGAGGGAGTATGCCCATGATTTACGTCATCGCCGCCATGACCCTGAAACCCGGCACGCGCGACAAGGTGCTGGCCGCCGCCAAGCCTTGCATCGAGGCGACGCGCAAGGAAGTGGGATGTATCTTCTATGATCTCAACATCAGCACCGACAACCCCGACCTGCTGACCTTCGTCGAGCGCTGGGAAACCCGCGAACATCTCACCGCACACACCAAGACGGATCATTTGAAAGCCTGGCGCGCGGCGTCCAGCGAGTTTGTTGCTGGCCGCGTGGTGGAGATCATCACGCCCGCCAGCGTCGATAAGATGTGAGCGTCGTTCCGGCCATGCTGCGCGCAGCCCGCATCGTCAGGAAGGCCGACATGGCCGGCCGTATCGGCATCGATACGGTAACGCTCGACCGCGAGGCGCGGTATCGCCGACGCGTGGCGATGACCACGGATCGAGGCCACGCGTTCCTGCTCGATTTGGCCGAGGCGACGTACCTTGCCGATGGTGACGCGCTCGATATCGAGGGCCGCGGGCTCGTCAAGGTCGTGGCGGCGAGCGAGGATCTGCTGGAGGTTCACGCCGACAGCCGGGCAGCGTTGGCGCGCATCGCCTGGCATATCGGCAACCGGCATACGCCAGCCGAGATCACGACGGACGCCCTCTATATTCAGCCTGACCACGTGCTGGAAGAGATGGTGATCGGCCTGGGCGCGCACGTGCATCGGGTGCGGCGGCCGTTCGAGCCGGAAGGGGGCGCTTATGGCGGCAAGGCGCAATTGGCCTCCGGTCATCACCACCACCATCACGGGGATGCACCCGGCCATGACCAAGGCCCCGGCACGGGCCACACCCATCCCCATCAACCGCACAGCCATGCTCCGAAACGGCCGGCCGTGTGGCGGCCCGAATAGGAGACAGGGATGGACGGCGCACTACCCGATCTCGCGATTTCGGAGCGAGTTGGCCAGCGCGCGCTGTTGCACGTGTGGCTGTCGCCGGCGTTTCCGGTCGGGGCGTTCGCCTACAGCCATGGGTTGGAACAGGCCGTCGAGCGCGGATGGGTGCGCGATCGGGCGACGCTCGCCGCTTGGCTCGACGATATCGTCACGCAGGGCGCGTTGGGCAATGATCTCGTGCTGCTCGCCGGAGCCTGGCGGGCGACGATTGACGGCGATGCGGCTGCCCTGCGCGCCGTGGCCGAGCTGTCGGTTGCGCTGCAACCGTCGGCGGAACGCCATCTGGAGACGACACAGCAAGGCCGCTCGTTTGTCGCCGCCATGGCGTCGGCCTGGTCCTGCCCGGCCGTCATCGCGCTCGAGCGCCTGTTGGACGACATCGACGTCGGCTATCCCGTGGCCGTCGGCAGCGCGACGGCTGGCCATGGCGTTGGGCTGAGCGATACACTCACAGCCTATGCCTTGGCGTTCGTATCGAACCTCGCATCGGCGGCGATCCGGTTGTCGGTCGTGGGCCAAATCGACGGCCAGCGCACCACGGCCGGATTGATACCCGCCATCGAACGCGCGGTGCAGCGCGCGGCGGTGTCTTCGTTGGACGACCTCGGCAGTGCTACGATGCGCTCTGACTTCTCCTCGCTCGCCCATGAAACCCAGTATACGAGGCTCTTTCGCTCATGACCTCTCCCCATGGCCCCTTGCGCGTCGGCATCGGCGGCCCCGTCGGTTCGGGTAAGACGACGCTGACCGCGGCACTCTGCCGGACGTTGCGTGAACGCTACGACATTTGCGCCATTACCAATGATATCTATACGAAAGAGGACGCCGAGATCCTGATGCGGATGCAGGCCCTGCCGCTCGATCGCATCATGGGTGTGGAGACGGGCGGTTGTCCGCACACGGCGATCCGCGAGGACTGTTCGATAAATCTGGCGGCCATCGATACGATGCGGGCCAAATTTCCCAACCTCGATGTCATTCTCATCGAGTCGGGCGGCGATAATCTCGCGGCGACGTTCTCGCCAGACCTCGCGGACATCACGATCTACGTCATCGACGTGGCGCAGGGGGAAAAAATTCCGCGCAAGGGTGGCCCCGGAAT
>JANOKV010000512.1:0-5165 GCA_031419415.1 Hyphomicrobiales bacterium
GAAACCGTGCGCTGGCCGCTCGTGGATCTGGGTAATGGTCGTTATGACTTCTCGACCCTCGAGCCATTCGTCGAGGCGGCGCGTCGGCACGGCGTCGAGGTCATTTGGGATCTGTTTCACTACGGATATCCTCGAGGCCTCGATCTCGAGCATCCGAGCTTCGCTGCGCGCTTTGCCGATTACTGTCATGCCGTGGCGCGCTACATCACGGAGCGAACCGAGGGCACATGCTGGTTCACGCCCGTCAACGAGCCATCGTTTCTGGCCTACGCGGGCGGCGAAAAAGCGTTGTTTGCACCCCACCTCGAAGGTCGCGGATGGGAGTTGAAGATCGCGCTGGCGCGGGCCGGAATTGCTGGCATCGATGCCATTCGCGCGGCGTGCCCAGAAGCCCGTATCGTCAATGTCGATCCGTTCTGTCGCGTAGCTGCGCCACCTGACCGGCAAGACCTCGCCGAGGAGGTGCGAGACTTCAACGAACGCCTCGTTTTCCAATCATGGGACATGCTGTGCGGCCGGCTGTTGCCGGAACTTGGCGGCAGCCCTGCGCATCTGGACATCGTGGGCGTCAACTACTATTGGACGAACCAATGGGAATTGGGCGGGATACCGGACGCACGCGGCGTCATACCCCCGCTCGCCGACGACGACCCCCGACGCCTGCCGTTGAGTGATCTGATCGAGACCGTCTGGCAACGCTACCGCAATCCCCTGATCGTATCCGAGATCGCGCACGTCGGCGAACAGCGCGGGCCTCTCGTTCGCGAATTGGCGCGCGAAACAGAAATTCTGTTGGCGCGCGGTATTCCGATCGGCGGCATCTGTCTCTATCCGATTTTGGGCATGCCCGAATGGCACGAGCCCGACGTCTGGGTGCCGATGGGCTTGTGGGATCCAGTCTGCCACCGCGACCCCGCCGGGCCGCGCGTCATCTGCGAACCGATGCGCGACGCCTTGGCCGATATTCGCTACATCGACGCTCTGCACCGGCGCACGCGCATGGGCGACGCTCGCCCCTTGCGCCACCCCCCGACCCCACCGAGCCATCCTCCGGGCAACGATAACGCCGCCGAACGCCCCGGCCGAACGTGGCAGCCAGGAGCGCACCGGGTCTGACGTAAAACCGTAGGGCGCAATAGCCCCTTGGCGCATTGCGCCGCGCCACAGTTCCCACCGGCGAGGTCGAGCTTGGACCGGCGCAATACGCTGCGCTATTGCACCCTACGGGTCCGGCGTCGATCATCGGGGGAACGGGACCGCACCGCGCTAGAACTTGCGCTCGGCGTGCGGCTGCTCTACTCGGCGGGTTGAAATTGCAACCGCTGACGGGGTCGAGGCAGATGGACAAGGACGGTTTCGAGGTTCTCCACGAATTCTACGAGCCCGCGCGCAAAGCCCTCTCCAAGGAAACGTGGGATTACCTCATGGGGGCTGCCGACACCGAAACGACGTTCGAGCGCAATCGACAGGCGATCGACTCCGTGGCGTTCCGGCCACGCGTGCTGCGCAACGTGGCCAAGATCTCGACGCGCACGACCTTTCTGGGCCACGACCTGCGCCTGCCCGTGATCCTCGCCCCGATCGGGTCCCTGCAGGATTTCTGCGCGCCCGGCGGCACGGAGCCGACGAAGGCCGCCGCCGAATTCGGCGCCCTGCACATGCTCAGCTCGGTTTGCAAGCCCGGCCTCGAGGAGGTCGCAGCCGCCGCGCCCGGTTATCCCAAGCTCTTCCAGCTCTACGTGCGTGGCGATCCGGAATGGGTCGACGGCCGCATCGCCTCGGCCATCGCTCATGGCTACGTCGGCGTCGCCCTGACCGTCGACCTCGATTATTACGGCCGCCGCGAACGCGACATCGCCAAACGCTACAAGCCGACGGCCCGTCGAGCTGGCGCCGAAGGAGCCGGCGACCCCTTCCAGGCGGCGTTCAGTTGGGACGACATCAAGCGCATTCGCTCCAAGTTCAAGGTGCCGCTGATCCTCAAGGGCATCGCCACGGCCGAGGATGCCGTCATGGCGGTCGATCACGGCGTCGACGTCGTTTACGTGTCGAACCACGGCGGGCGGCAGCTCGACCACGGTCTCGGCGGCCTCGACGTGCTGCCGGAGGTGGTCGAAGCCGTTCGTGGCCGCGCCAGCGTGATGGTCGATGGCGGCTTCATGCGCGGCACGGATCTCGTCAAAGCGATGGCCATGGGCGCGTCTGCCGTCGGTCTGGGCCGATTGCAGGGGTTGGCGCTGGCGGCGGGCGGCAAGGCCGGTGTCGTGCGCGCACTTGAACTGCTGGAAGACGAGGTCATCCGCACGCTGGGCCTGCTGGGCGTCACCTCCTTCGCCGAACTCGACCGCCGCTACGTCACCCGCGCCGCGCCACTGGGCCGGCCCGGCATCGCGAGCCCGTTTCCGCTCCTGCGGGAGGGGTATTGAGGGATCAGGGCAGGGGGCTGCCCGAAATGGTCGTCCCTAGCCCACTTGGCTGGCGGATACTGATTTCGTCGGCAGAGCTGCGGAATTCAGGCGCTGTCCGTGCACGGATCCCGTGGACGAGCGATGTGTAATGTGGACAACTGTCGTTGATCCCACCGGCGGCGATCAGCTGGCGGCGCAACCACAGGAGGTCCACATGTGCTCGATACAATCAACAACATCATCCCGTTTCAAAGCGCTGTTCACTGTGTTCGTGGCTGCCGTGTCACTCGTCGGCGCTGCGCCCACCGCTGATGCCCAGACGCCGGCATCGCGCACCTTGAAGATGCAGTCGACATGGCCCGCCAGTCTGACGCTGCAGGACAATTTCAAATACTTCGCCGAGCGCGTCGACAAGATGACCGCGGGCGCTCTCAAGGTCGACGCGGCGCCGGCTGGTCAAATCGTGCCGGCCTTCGAAATCCTGGATGCCACCCACAAGAAGGTTCTCGATGGCGGCCACGGTATTTCCTACTACTGGATCGGTAAGAACAAAGCGGCGACGCTCTTTTCCAACACGCCGGCCGGTGTGGTCGGCATGGACCACATCGACTTCATTGGCTGGATCTACGAGGGCGGGGGGCTCGATTTGTGGTGGGAGTTGTACCAGAAGGAGCTGAAGCTCAACGTCATCGCCTTCCCGATTATGCCGGCGAGCCCGCAAGCGCTGGGCTGGTTTCGCAAACCGATCGAAAGTCTCGCTGATTTCCGAGGCATGAAGTGTCGCCAGACCGGCATTGTCGCCGAGATCTACGCCAAGATGGGCATGGCTGTCGTCAACATGCCCGGCGGCGAAATCATCCCGGCCGCCGAGCGTGGCGCCATCGATTGCGCGGAGTGGGTGGGAGGCGTCGAGGATCTGCGGCTCGGCCTGCACAGCGTCTGGAAAAACCACTACACGCCGGGCATGCACGAGTCGGCCTCGATCGGCGAACTGCTCATCAACTCCGAGGTTTGGGCGAGCCTGCCGCCTGCCCAGCAGGAGATCATCCGTTCGGCGGTAAACGACACCTTCGTCCGCTGGAGCGCGAGCTGGCAGAAGCAGAATGCGGACGCGATCGAGGAAATGCAGACCAAGCACGGCGTCAAAATTCTCCTGACCCCGCCCGAGATCAACATCGCCTTTCTCAAAGCCTGGGACGAAGTGGCTGCGGCCGAGTCGGCCAAGAACCCGTTTTTCAAGAAGGTCTATGACTCGCAGAAGGCGTACGCCTCGAAAGTGGTGCCAGCCAAACGCTTCATGTTCCCGCCCTACACGCTGCAAGCGAACCACTACTTCCCGCCGAAGTAGCGGAGGGCGCGTCCGGCGGCCCTGCGTGGCAGATCGATCGTATTTCTGCCAGGGAATGAGGGCGACCCCGTTCCATCAACGGTCGATCGCGCCTACATTAGGGGCAATCGAACGTGGACCCGGCGCGCCGCGCGGCGCTAAAATGAGAGTGCATGACCAGTTTCTCCCCCCGTGAAATCGTTTCCGAACTCGATCGCTACATCGTCGGCCAAAACGACGCCAAGCGCGCCGTGGCGATCGCGTTGCGCAACCGCTGGCGGCGTCAGCAGATCACCGGCGATCTGCGCGACGAGGTGCTGCCCAAAAACATCCTGATGATCGGCCCCACGGGGTGTGGGAAAACCGAAATCTCGCGCCGGCTCGCCCGACTGGCCGGCGCGCCGTTCCTCAAGGTGGAAGCCACCAAATTCACCGAGGTGGGCTACGTCGGCCGTGATGTGGACTCGATCATCCGCGATCTCGTCGAGGTCGGCATCGGGCTGATGCGCGACGCCAAGCGTCGGGACGTGCGCGCGCAGGCGGAGAAAAACGCCGAGGAACGCGTGCTCGATGCTCTCGTCGGCAACAATGCGCGGCCCGAAACGCGCGAGAGTTTCCGCCGCCAACTTCGCGCCAATGCGCTCGATGACAAGGAGATCGAGCTCCAGATCGCCGATACGTCGTCGCCGTTTCCGTCCTTCGACATTCCCGGCGGCCAGGTCGGCATGATCAACATGAGCGACATGCTGGGCAAAGCCTTGGGCCAGCGCAGCAAGACGCGCCGCATGACGGTGGCCCAGAGCCACGATCTGTTGATTGCGCAGGAATCGGACAAGCTGATCGATAGCGAGCAGATCACGCTCGATGCGATCAAGTCGGTCGAGAACGACGGCATCGTATTTCTCGACGAGATCGACAAGGTGTGCTCGCGCAGCGACGGCGGCCGCGTCGGCGCCGACGTGTCACGCGAGGGCGTGCAGCGCGATCTGCTGCCGCTGATCGAGGGCACCACCGTTTCGACCAAGCACGGCCCGGTGAAGACGGATCACATCCTCTTCATCGCGTCCGGCGCATTCCACATGGCCAAGCCCTCCGACCTGTTGCCCGAGCTGCAAGGGCGGCTGCCGATCCGCGTCGAATTGCAGGCGCTGACGCGCGAGGATTTGCGGCGGATCCTGACGGACCCCGAAGCAAGTCTCATCAAGCAGTACGTGGCGCTGATGGCGACCGAAGGGCTCACCATCGACTTCACCCCCGACGCCATCGACGCATTGGCCGACATCGCGGTGCAGGTGAACTCCACCGTTGAAAACATCGGCGCGCGCCGCTTGCAGACCGTGATGGAGCGCGTGCTCGACGAGATATCGTTCGAGGCCTCCGATCGCGGCGGTCAATCGGTCACCATCGACGGCCCCTACGTCACCAAGCGT
>JANOKV010000513.1:0-6769 GCA_031419415.1 Hyphomicrobiales bacterium
GTCCGTCAGCTTCATCCAGGCCCGCCGCCCGGGTTGGTTGCTCGAGGTGCCCGGCAACGGGCATCCCAGATGAATGGCCGTCGCGGAGGAGCAATCCTCCAGACAGAACCCGGCTTACAGGCCGACTGGCAACCATTCTTCTGCCTCGCCGACAGCGTGCCGACGCGGACCGCGCGAGATGCCGTGTGGCGCTGTTTTCTATTCGGCGGCCGAGCGCGTCGGCGCGGGCGTGGGGGTGGCCGTGCCGTTGCCAGTCTTGGCCCCGACTGGCGTGGTTTTTTGATCGGAAGCTCCCGACGCCGACGCGTCACTGGCGGCGCGCGGACGATGGATTTTTAGCGACTTGATGCGACGCGGATCGACATCGAGAACCTCGAACTCGATCCCCGTGTGATGTGTCACGATCTCGCCGCGCGCCGGGATGCGTCCGACCAGCGCGAACACGAGGCCGCCGAGAGTATCGATCTCGGCCTCTTCCTCGGGCTCCAGAAGCTTGACCCCGAGCCACGCCTCGAGTTCGTCGATCGGCGTGCGCGCTTGGGCAATGAGACCCAGTTGCAGGTCGTCGATAATGTTGTCGGCCTCCGCCTCGTCGTGCTCGTCCTCGATGTCGCCGACCACCTGTTCGACGAGGTCCTCGATGGTCACCAGACCGTCGGTGCCGCCATACTCGTCGACCACGAGCGCCATGTGAATGCGGGTCGATTGCATGCGGATGAGCAGGTTCAGCGCCGGCATGGACGGCGGCACATAGAGCACCCGGCGGCGCAGTCGCGCGCCGATGATAGGGTTGGAAATCGCGGCCTTCGCCAGATCGACGGGCGGCCGCACCGCGACCTCCCCCTCCCCGTCTCCTGAATGCGAGATCGGCGGCGGCGCCGCCACGGGGTCGCGATGCGAAGCCCCCCCGATCAGGTAGCGAATGACGTCCTTGATGTGCAGCATGCCGCGCGGATCGTCGAGCGTGTCGCGAAACAGCGGCAACCGCGACACGCCTGCTTCCACGAAGCGCTCCATGGCGTCGGCAATGCTCGCATTCTCATCGATCGCAATGATATCGGCGCGCGGCACCATCACGTCGTCGACCCGCAGCGTCCCGAACCGCAACAGACGCCCCAGCATCCCGCGCTCGGCCGACGAAAACGCGGCCTCCGCCGTATCCTGCGTCTTTAACGCTTCCTCGAGCGTCTCGCGCAAATTCAAGGGTCCCGATAGCCCGAGCCGCTGCCGCAGTCCCGCGAGCCAACTCTGAGCGCCGGGGCGTTGCGGATCGCTGGACCTTTCCCCGTCCAGCTTCAATTCTTTTGCATCGCTGCTCACGATGGGGAATCCTCGGGCTCGGTCCCCGCGTAAGGATCGGGGACGGCGATCGAGGCCAACACCTGGGTCTCGATCGTCTCCATCTCGCGCGCCATCGACGCCTCCTCGTGGTCGTAACCGAAGAGGTGGAGCAGACCGTGCACGACGAGATGCTGCACATGATTGCGGACGGGAATTTCGAGCTCGGCCGCCTCGGCGACAATCGTTTCCAGCGCCAACACGACGTCACCTACGAAGGGCGGCACGCCGTCCGCCACGGCCTGGCCCGGTGGCGTGGGAAACGACAGCACGTTGGTAGGTTTGTCCTTGGCGCGCCACGCCCGGTTGAGAATGCGCACATCGGCGTCTGTGGACAGGGCGATGCAGGCCTCTGCCGGAAGGAACGGCGCGACGCGCGCGTGGCTCCCGACCGCTGTGACGGCCATGCCGATCGACGCCTCGATCCCCTCGAGCCGCTGCCATCCTTTTTCGACGCCGACGATCTCGGCTGCCAGCGGCAGATAGGCCGGCGATCGAGGCTCGCTGCCTCGCGCCGCCTGTGTCTCGTCCGTGGTCTGGCGACCCACGGCTGGTGTCCTTGGGGACATGACTTACCTCGTGCCCGACGCTGTATCCGTCTGGGCAGCTCGATCATAGGCTTCGACGATGCGCGCCACCAGATCGCGGCGCACGACGTCGGCCGACGTGAAACGGATCGTCGAAATGCCCTTGACGCCATCGAGCAACCCGATGGCTTGAACGAGGCCGGAGGTTTCGCCCCGTGGCAAGTCCATCTGGCTCGGATCACCGGTAATCACCATCTTCGAGCCTTCGCCGATGCGGGTGAGAAACATCTTCATTTGCATCGTCGTGGTGTTCTGGGCCTCGTCGAGGATGACGAACGCGTGCGACAGCGTGCGGCCTCGCATGAAGGCCAGGGGTGCGATCTCGATGATGCCCGTTTCGAGATCACGCTCGACCTTCTCAGGTGGTAGCACGTCGTAGAGGGCGTCATAGAGCGGTCGCAGATAAGGATCGACTTTCTCGCGCATGTCACCCGGCAGAAATCCGAGGCGTTCGCCGGCTTCGACAGCCGGTCGCGACAGGATAATCCGCTCGACGACGCCGCGCTCGAGGCAGGCGGCCGCAAACGCAACGGCGAGATAGGTCTTGCCGGTTCCAGCCGGCCCCACGCCAAACACCATGTCATGTTGTTCGAGGGCGCGCAGGTAGGCGCTCTGAACCGGCGTGCGCGCTGCGACGATCCGGCGGCGGGTGCGAACCTGGGCCATGCCGTCCTGCTTGGCCTCGCCCGACCGCGCATGGCGAATGAGGCCATCGACATCCCCCGATCCGATCGCCTCACCCTTGGCCGCGCGTTGATACAGGGCCTCGAGCACGGCGCGCGCCACCTCGCAGGCCTGCTTGTCGCCGGTCAATGTGATGATATTTCCGGTAGCATTCGCATCGATGCCGAGCCGCTGCTCGAGCAGCGCCAAATGGCCATCGTATTCGCCGAGTAGTTGGGTCAGCAGGCGATTGTCCTCGAACGGCAGGACGATGCGGTGCTTTCCCGGTGATGTCTTATCCGGCTTGGATGGTTGCTGACTTGCCGATCCACGGACCGCTGTCAAATCTGGGCACTCCCCATCTGGACCTGTAACTGGAGCGGCAGGATAGCATCGTCGGGCGTTACCGCCAAATTCCACTTACCACCGCTTCAATCAGCAACGACGACAGCGGACAAACTGTTCTGTCCAGCCGACACGATTTTCATGGAAACGATATCGCCGACCCGTGCCGAACCGGCTTCCGCATGAACGAGTTGCAGATAAGGCGACCGGCCGACCACTTGTCCGGGGTTTCGGCCCTGCCGCTCCAATAGGACGGGAACGATGCGGCCGATGAAACTCGCATTGAACGCGGTCTGTTGTCTGTCCAGCAGGGCTTGCAGGCGCGCCAGACGCTCTGATTTGATGTCCTCGGAAACCTGGTCGCCGAGAGAAGCCGCCGGTGTGCCGGGACGCGAACTGTATTTGAACGTGAAAGCCTGCACGAAGCCGACAGTGCGAATGACATCGAGCGTCTGCGCGAAGTCAGCCTCGGTTTCCCCTGGAAACCCGACGATCACATCCGTGGACACGGCGATATCGGGCCGCGACAGGCGCACACGCGCGATCAGCTCAATGTATTCTGCTGCCGTGTGCTTCCGGTTCATCGCCGCCAGAATGCGATCAGACCCCGACTGGAAGGGCAGATGCAGAAAAGGCATCAGCTGGGGCACGTCGCAATGAGCGGCAATGAGATCTGGCGCCATGTCGCGGGGATGGCTGGTAGTGTAGCGCAACCGCTCGACGCCACCGATAGCCGCGAGTTCCACGATCAAGCGCGCGAGGCTCCAGGTTTCGGTTCCGATTCCTGCCCCGTGATAGGCATTGACGTTCTGCCCGAGCAACGTCAGTTCGCACACGCCCTGATCGGCCAAGCGGCGCGCTTCTTCCACGATGTCGGCCGCCGGCCTCGAGAATTCTGAGCCTCGCGTATAGGGCACGACGCAGAAGGTGCAGAATTTGTCGCATCCCTCCTGCACCGTCAGAAATGCGGAAGGGCTGCGGCCTGCACTCGGTCGGCTTCGCTGTGGCAGGTGCTGGAACTTGTCGTCCGGCGGAAAATCCGTCTCCACAATCGCGCGGGATTGGGTCTTGGTTGCCGTAACCAATTCGGTCAGGCGGTGATAACTTTGCGGCCCGATGACCAAATCCACGGCCGGAGACCGCCGAATGATTTCGCGGCCCTCGGCTTGGGCGACGCAGCCCGTCACGGCAATGACGGTTTCACGGCCGGCTCTTGCCCGTTCGCGCTTGATGTCGCGCAGCCGTCCGAGATCCGAATAGACCTTCTCGGCGGCCTTTTCACGGATGTGGCAGGTATTCAAAATGACGAGATCTGCTTGGGCGACATCGCTGGTTTCCGAATAGCCATCGGCCGCCAGGGCCTCGCTCATGCGCTCGGAATCATAGACGTTCATCTGACAGCCGAACGTCTTCAGATGAAAACGACGCGTTGCATTCGGCTGCGGAGCCAGGGACAGCGTTGTCTCACGCTCGGCGTCGCATACCTCTGTTTGGCCTGCCTCGAGCTTTCCATCTGCCATCGACAAAGCTGATCCCTGCTCGTTGCGCCACGATCGGGCGACATTAATCGAAGTCGCGTCCGTTTCAGACCAGCATCACGGTTCGCTTGCTCCGTTCGTCTTCAACGGAACTCCGAAGAGCTGGAGCCGGTGGCCCACCAGTTCGAAGCCGAGCTCCCGGGCGACGCGCTCCTGCAACGCCTCGATTTCGGGGTTGCTGAACTCGATCACCTGCCCCGTCTCGACGTTGATCAAGTGATCGTGGTGCTCACTCGAACTCTCCTCGTAGCGCCGCCGACCCGCCCCGAAATCATGGCGAGCCAGAATGCCCTTGCGCTCGAGCAAGCGAAGCGTCCGATAAACCGTGGACAGTGAAATGCCCGGATCGATCCCGTGCGCGCGTCGGTGCACCTCCTCCACATCGGGGTGATCGGCGGCATCGGAAAGAATTTGAGCGATCGTGCGCCGCTGACCCGTCATGCGCAGCCCGTGTTCGGAGCACAACTGCTCGATCCGGCTCGGTTCTGTGGTTTTTCCGCGCGGCATGGCTCGCATCAGGGCCTGTGTTGCAATGGGTTATAGGTGACGGGAGGAAAGGCGTCCACACCGCCCTCCAACCCTCGACACCCGTTGAACGGCCGGCCGACTCGCCGCGTCCGACGATCGGTCGAGGCGACGAGCCCCGCCCGAGCCGATTACCCGCGGCTCAGGCCCTTCTGCTCGACCTCTTGCAAATACCCGGCCCAGCGGGTTTCTTTCTCGCGGCCGAGAAGTTGCAGGTAAGACCAGGTGAAAAGCCCCGTGTCGTGCCCATCGTCGAAGGCAATTCGGACGGCGTAGTTCCCGACCGGCGCCAGGTCCTTGATCTTGACGTTGCGCTTTTTCCCGACGGTCACGCGTTGTTCGGGCGAATGGCCCTGAACTTCGGCAGACGGGCTCATGACGCGCAGCATTTCGGCGCTCAGTTCGAACGGATCGGCATCATCGAACGCAATGCGCAGTCCGTCGCGCGCTGGCGTCGGCGTGATGCGCGGCGGGTCCACGCGCGCGCCTTGGGCGACCGCGACCTCGGCCCAGGCCCGCGCTGCGATCTCGCGATAGATCTGGGCGTGCTGGCTTTCGGGCAGTGTCGCCACGATGGGCTGGCCCGAATCCGACCGCAACCGCACTTCCATGTCCAACGGCACGCCCCCCAGGAACGGCACGCCGAGTTTGCCCGCCTCGTTGGCGGCTCCCCCGTGGCCGAAAATTTCGTGGCGCTCACCGCACTTATGGCAGATGAAATAGCTCATGTTCTCGATGATCCCGAGCACGGGGATATCGGTCTTGCGAAACATATTGAGCCCCTTGCGGGCGTCGATCAGGGCCAAATCCTGCGGCGTCGAGACGATAATGGCGCCCGACAGCGGCACTTGCTGCGCCATGGTCAATTGCACGTCACCCGTCCCCGGCGGCATGTCGATGACGAGCACGTCCAAGTCGCCCCAAACGACCTCCCGAAGCATCTGCGTCAGCGCCTGAACCACCATCGGTCCGCGCCAGATCACGGGCGTCGCTTCGTCGACCATGAAGCCCATCGACATGACTTTGACGCCGTATCCCACCATCGGAATCAGCTTGTTGCCGGCTCCCACCTCGGGGCGTCCGGAGAGGCCCAGAAGGCGCGGTTGGGAGGGTCCATAAATGTCCGCATCGAGGATGCCGACGCGCAAGCCGTTCGCTTGAAATCCCAACGCCAGATTGACGGCCGTCGTCGATTTGCCGACGCCGCCCTTGCCCGAGGCGACCGCGATCAGATGCGTAATGCCGGGCACACCCACACCCGGTCGGGCGGCCCCCCCGCGCGCCTGAGCTTGTGGCGGAGCCGCCGGTTGGCCATGGGCGTGGCCGTGATTATGTTTATGGTCTTGGCCGTGATCATGCCCGTGGTCGTGGCCATGGCTATGGCCCCCACCACCGCCCGCGGCCTGGGTGCGGGCCTGCTGGACACGCGCACTCTCCGGAAGTTGGGCACCCGATGGGCGCGCCGCCCCTCCCCTGGGAGCATCGGCAGTCAGCACCACTGTGGCGCCTTTGACGCCCTCCATCTCCTTCACGACCTTTTCGGCCGCTTGCCGCAGCGGCTCGAGCTCGGTCGCCCGGTCGGGCGCCACGGTGATCGAGAAATAGACCCGTCCGTCCTTGATCAAAATCTCTGAAACCAACCCCAAGTCGACGAGATTGCTCTGCATGTCCGGACCCTTGATCCGGCGGAGCTCGCCCAGCACCAGCTCCTTGGTAATCGCCATCAGCATCCTCTTCAGTCAGCGGTTTTTTTCGCAGAATGCGCGGTGGAAA
>JANOKV010000514.1:0-6394 GCA_031419415.1 Hyphomicrobiales bacterium
GCGACGCCCCGACAGAAACCTCGTCAGGACGTCGATCAAGTGGTCCCGGTCGATGTCGTCTTCGCCCGCGCCCGGCTCGAGATCGTGCGCCCATTGAGCATAATCGACTTCGAAGTTGCGAAAGGGCAGCTCGTCGCGCAAATCGCGCACTGGCGCAAACCGAGCAACCCCTGACAATGCGATGACGTAGCGACCGTCGTCGATCTCCTGAAACGAACTGATCCGACCGAGACAACCCACCCGGCACAACGCCGACGCGCGCGCCCTCGGTGATACCGTGGGGCCCGTCTCACCGTCCGGCTGGATCATGCCGATCATGCGCGTGCCGCCGAGCGCCGCATCGACCATGGCCAAATAGCGGGGCTCGAAGATGTGCAACGGCAGAATAGCGCGCGGCAGTAAGATGGCTCCGGTCAGAGGAAAGACCGGGATCACATGGGGCAGATCCTCGAGCTTTTCGGGACGTGACGGCATGCGAACCTACTCCTCGGCCGAGGCGCTCGAGCGGCGGGGGTGTCAGGCGAACAGAAGCGACGACAACCGGCGTCGTCCCTCGAGCGTCGCTTCGTCCTTGGGACCCCAGGCATCGAACAACTGCACCAGCTGCTTGCGTGCGGCCTGCTCGTTCCAATTGCGATCGCGCCGGAAGCTCTCCAACAGCTCGGTCATCGCGCCCACCTTGTCGTCGGCCGCAGCCAGGGCGACAGCCAGATCGATGCGGGCCTGATGATCGGCTGGACTGGCGGCGACCTTCGCCTTGAGTTCATCGAGCTTGTTGGGGTCGGCCCCGCGCTTGGCGAGATCGATGGCCACGCGAATGCCTTGAATCATCTGCTGTTCGCGCTTGTCGGGCGGCACCAACCCGATGGTCTGCTCGGCGCGCTCCAAGTCTCCCGTCTTCAGGTAGCACTTGGCGAGGCCGGCCAGCGCCAGGATATGCTCGCGATCCTCTTGCAGGACGCTGCCGTACATTTCCGCTGCGGTCTGGATGTCCCCCGCCTCGAAGAACTTGTCGGCCTCCACCAATGCGCTCGCGATATCGGCAGCCGCATCTGCGCCGACGAGCCGATCGACGAACTCGCGCACTTGGCTTTCGGGCAACGCGCCCATGAAGCCATCGACGGGGCGGCCATCCTTGAACGCATAGACCGTCGGGATCGATTGCACCCGAAGCTGGCCGGCAATCGCGGGGTGCTCATCGATGTTGATCTTCACCATCCGAACTTTGCCGCCGTAGGACCCGACGACCTTCTCGATGATCGGCGTCAGTTGCTTGCACGGTCCACACCATGGCGCCCAGAAATCAACGAGCACCGGCACGGTTTTGGATGCTTCGATCACATCCTTGCCGAAGGCGGCTGTGGTCGTGTCCTTGATCGTCTCGGCGCCGACCATCGGGTGCGCGCCTGGGGGATTGTTCTGTGCGATGTCCATCTGCAATCTCCTATGTGGGCGGCTCGAGCGCTTTACGGCCCCCGACGAGGGTCACTCACCCGCGACCGCCCTCGTTCGTCAACCTCACGACGCGCCATTCGTGGCCACAGGCGCGAACGAATTTCTGCAAGTCGTCCCTCGACAGGCTCGTGGTCGCGGTATTTTCGAGGGGATGACAATTGATCACGTCATACTCCAACAGGCGCTGGTCCACCACAACGCTGACGCGGCGGTCTGGGTCGTTAATCAAGGATAGCGCTGTCACCGACCCTGGCGACACGCCAAGTGCCTCCTGCAAGATTTCGGCGCGGCCGAACGACAACCGTGCCGACCCGATCGTTTTTGGGAGAGCCTTGAGGTCGATCGGTGTGTGGCATTCCGCAATGACCAGCCAAAGCTTGTCCTTGGCGTCCTTCAAGAACAAATTCTTGGTGTGCCCGCCCGGGATCTCGCGGTGGAGCCGTTCGCTTTCCTCGACCGTAAACACGGCCTCATGGGCAGTGGTGTGGTGGGCGATACCCAGGGAATCGAGGCGCTCGAAGAGCTGTGCACGCGTCATCGGCGCCATTCGGGGCATCTCTCGGGGCTGATAGGGACGAACCTGCCCCTGAATTAGCGATCGGCGCCCTAATGTGCAACCCGAGGGTGCTGTCCTCTTCCCCCGCTGGTGGCCTCGATGTGACACTTCGGGTCTACATCGGGCCGGTCGCCCGCGACGTGGCGTCCGTTGCCAGGGAACGGCTGCCCCTGTACGGCCCAGACATGAGCAGCCCGCTTTCATCGTCCCGTCCCTTGCAGGTGCTCCTGCTGTCGGACGGGCGTCCAGGCCACTATCACCTCGCCGAAGGCGTTGCCGCCGCCATTCGCCGACGGCGGCCCGTCGTCACCACCCGTCGCGAGGTCCGACGGCCCGGATGGTTGCCGGGTCGCATGCTGCCCAGTTTGATGCGGCAGGGTCCGCGCGGCACATCTCTGGTCGCGCATCTCTTTGGGCTGTCGGGTGACCTGCCGCCCACGGATCTGGTGATCTCAGCTGGCGGCGAGACAATGGCTGCCAACGCGGCCGTCGCCTCCAAGCTGGGCGTCGCCAACATTTTCTGCGGCTCCCTGCGTCGTTTGGAACCCGAGGCATTCTCGCTCGTCGTGTCGTCCTATGCGCGGCACGCGAGCCTGGCCCGCCATATCGTCACCCTGAAGCCGAGCGGCATCGACCCCGATACGCTGCAACGCGGAGACAGAACTCGGACAGCTTCGGGCGCACCGCGCACGGCGGGCCTCCTGATCGGTGGTGACTCCGGCCTCTTTCGCTACACGCAGGCCGATTGGCAGCGGCTCGTCGCGTTCGTCGCCGACAGTCATACGCGCCTCGGAACGCGCTGGGTGGTCTCGACCTCCCCGCGCAGCCCTGACGCCATCGGCGATGCGATGGTGGCGCTGGCGAAACGCCCCGAGGGGCCGATTGCGGAGTTCATCGATTTCCGATCCGCTGGACCGGGCACCCTGCCCCGCCTCTTTGGCGGGGTCGATGCGATCGTGTGCACGGAGGACTCAAGCACCATGATGTCGGAAGCGGTATGCGCCCGCCTTCCGGTGATCGGCGTAGCGCCGGAGCACTACGCCTTCAAGGACGAGGAAGCCGAATATCGCACCTTCATGCGCGACGAGGGGTGGAGCCGATCCGTCGCGCTCGACGGGCTGACACCGCAGCGTTTCCTGTCCGAACTCGCCCTCATCCGCCCGCTGGAAGGCAACCACCTCGACCGGTTGGCGTCACTGCTGGAGGACAGACTGCCTCAGCTTTTTCGCTGACTGTTTGCGTGGTCCCGCCGTCAGGTCCGTGGGCCGAACCGCGCAGTGCCGGATTTTCCCGTATCGCTCGACCAATGCACGATTTGGCCGGCTTGCCGCAAGGTGAGACACTGCGTTTCCTTGTCGAACCAGATCTTGAACTTCTGGCACAGGCGGCCTTTCGAGACCCACCATTTGCCATCGTCGATGTCGGCTCCGAGGTAGGACGCCAGATCGCCGGCCTTGCCGCGCATGCTTCCGTCCTCGCGGAACAGAATCGGAATTTGCGTGCCGACGGGCGTGTCGAGCAAGATCGTGCGACCAGACACGAGCGTGCGAACGGCCTCGTCAGCGGGGTCGACGGTGCGTTTGGGCGGCTCGGGCCTGGGTCCGGGCGTCAGAGCGGCCACGCGTAGGGGCGCGGTCTTCACCCCATCCCCGGATGCTTTCGTGTCGTCGTCGGACCCTTGGCTTGCCGTGGCGGAATGCGGGGTTTGGGCAAGCTGCGGTGCTGCAAGGCTTGGTGCGGGCCGCGTGGCAGAGGCGCCCAGACCCGCACGGGTCGATGCGCCATGGTCCCGGGCGCGGTTGGCCGCCTGTCTCGCGAGGTGTTCTCCCGTTGTCGGCTCGGGTTCGATTGCGGGGGCAGGTGGTGGCGCGCCCGTCGGTGCGATCGGCGCAGACGGTTGTGCGGGAAAGGACGCCTGCACCGGCACGACGGGCCGGACCGGCGCGCGAATGGCGAGTGACGCCACCTCGGGCTCGCGTCCGGGGTGTTGGCATGCGCGCTCGAAAAAGCGACGCGCCACAGACTCGATATTGGTGGCGTAACGCGGATCATCCGGCGCCCAGGTCCGCGCCAAGTCGGCAAATCCGGCCCTTTGGCGCGCGTGCTGGGAGACGAGCCGCACGTGGGCCTGCACCCCATCGGTCAGATTGGCGAAGCGTTTGCCCGGCGCGCCCTCGTCGCGGACGCCCAGCGCTGCGAAGTTATACTGATGGGGGGCAACCCTTCCCGGCGTTCCATCGGCGCGCCGATAAGACAGGCTCGCCGTTTCGACGATCATCTGGAAGAAGGCGTAATCCCAGCGAATCCCAGCGGCCTGGCCCTGGCGATGATATTCGCTGGCGATGTCGGCCAGCCGCTCGTCGAGCGCTGGATTGCGCGACCGCAGATAGGTCATGAGGCGGGACGGTGTGACGCAGCTCGGCACCGGGTTGTGCGCATCGGCGACCACCGGAGGCAAGGCGCTGGCGCTGGTGGCTCCGACCACGGCGAGCAAGGCGAATATCGGACCTGCACAGGCGATTTTCTTCATGTGTACGCTCGACTCTACGCAGCACCCGTTCGGGACCCTTCCCTCCGTGTGCCTCGACGCACATCGCCACCCCTTTGTGGCTCTGACGCGGCAACACGATGGAAATACAACGTCCAATGGCGGCCCTCGCGAACCGCCACGCGCGACACTTGCTACGCAGCATCTCTCGAGATGGTTAGCAAATCCTTGCCCCGTGTCCCGGTCCGGTTGGACAGCGATCCGTCTTTGCAGGTTTTGTTTGCAGGTTTTGTGCCGGTCACACGAGGGGCATAACCTCTTTGGCGAAGACTTCGAGACGATCGAGGGCTTCGGACAAAGCATTGGACTCGAAACCGACGACGAGGTGCTTGGCGCCCACGGCCTTGTAGCCTCGGGCGTCATCGGCGACCTGAGCGAGCAAGCCGGCGGCGACGAAAAACGTGGCCAGGAGGTGCGCTTTGGAACCGAGTTGGAAATGCCGAGTTCAACACGCAATAGAAACAAAATACGGAGTTCAGTGATGGTAAAACTTCTTACAGCCTTGGCATTCACGGGTCTTTTATCGGCATCTGTGCTTGCGCAATCCACAACGGCGCCCCCCCCGCCCGCAGGTCCGACTGATCGCGAATGTCGCGAAGGTTGGAAAGACGGCATGCCCTGGACGAAAGACGCTTTTGAAGCAGCGTGCGCCAAACTCCGCCAAGGTCAAAAGCCGTAACGTCGAATGTTTGCGCGATATCGCACGGGATCGATGTGCGGTTTAAAATCTCTGAACCAGTCGACTGGTTCAGGGATTTTTTCTCGAGCGATAGGTCGCAACTCGAACCCAGGAATTGGCCTGCTCTGATCAACGATCCTTCGGCGGTGTGTAGTGCTGCGCGATGTAGTCGGCGGCGAATTTCCCCGAACGTCGGTCGGTCGCGATGGCTTCGACCGCGCGTTCAGCCGGCGGGCCATAGCCACCCGCGCCCGGCGTCTCGATGATGACGGACTGGGCGGGCGTCAGCGGCATGCGCACCTTGTTGGCCAGCGGCCGGGGTGGCGCGCCGCCTTCGTCCAACCGAAAGCGGCCGGTCGCTCCATTCTCGCCACCGAAGAGCCCCCACGGCTGATGCACGAAGCGTTCGCCGACCCCGGAGAATTCGCACGTATGGCCGACAGGGGTCACGACGCGGCGAATGCCGAGGCCCCCGCGATGCCGACCGGCCCCACCTGAATTCTCCACGAACCCATAGGAAAGCACGCGCAGGGGATATTCCATCTCGATGGCTTCGATCGGCAGGTTCGACGTGTTGGTGATGCCCACTTGCACGCCGTCCTTGCCATCCTTGGCGAAACGCCCGCCCATGCCGCCGCCCAGCGTTTCGAGATAGACGTACGGCCGCCCCGTCACCGGATCGTTGCCGGCAAACACGGCGCTGACGTTGGCGCCATTGCCGGCGGCGATGACACGCTCGGGCACTGCTTGGGCCAAGGCGCCGAGCACCACATCGATGCCGCGTTGGCAGGTATTTGCCCGCAAGGCCACAGCGCCTGGGGAGAGGCAGTTCGCCACCGTGCCCGCCGGCGCGATGATCTCCACGGCATCGATCACGCCCTGGTTGTTGGGCAAATCGGGGTCGAGCACGGCTTTGAGCCCGTAGAACACACACGCTTGCACGGCGTTGTAGGTGAGATTGACGTTGCCGGGCACTTGCGGGTCAGAACCCGTCCAGTCGAAGCGCATCTCGTCACCGCGCTTGTCGATCGTCAGCTTGAAGCGGATATCGCGGGCGGCCAGTCCATCGTCGTCGAGCACGTCTTCGAAGCTGTAGCGCCCATCCGGAATGCTCGCGATGCCGGCCTTCATGCGCGCCTTCGTGCGCGCGACGATC
>JANOKV010000515.1:0-3039 GCA_031419415.1 Hyphomicrobiales bacterium
TTGATGATGCTGGTCGCGTTGGCCGCCAGCCGTCCCAGATATTGTGGGACCGTCAGATTGGCGTTGATCGGCTCCGTCGTTTCGAAAAACGTGCGCAGGGTGACCGGGGTCGCCTGCTTGCCCGAGCCAATCAGTTTGGCGGCCGTTTCATAGATCTGGCCGTGCAGCGGATCGAAGAAATGCGGCGGATCCAGAAACGCCGAAACCCGATCGTGGGCCTCGTTATTGACGAGGATGGCGCCGAGCAAGGCCTGCTCGGCTTCCAGATTGTGGGGTGCGGCACGGAACGGCTGGGCGTCCGTGTCCGTGTCGGCGCTGATCTCGGCGGCGCGGCGCGATGAGGTCTGTGTCATGAGGCAGGCGTACCCGATTCGTCGACTTGGCGAGTTCGCAGTCCCAGGGTCCAGCGCCCCTCGTCCCCACAATGCACAGGCCCCAGGCTGGTTCAGTCCTCTCCGTCATCCCCGCCCCCGACTTCTCGAGGGCAGGCTGCGGCGGGGAACCAAGTTCGGTGATGGGATGATCGACGGTGGCTTCGAGGTTCATCGGAATCGAGGCGGCATCAGGTGTGCGCCTGCCGTGAGGTGCCTTGGGTCCCCGCCTTCGCGCAGATGACGTTGGAATTGGGGAGATCGCACCGCAGGTCTCGCTGGCTGGGCCGCGAGAATTGAATGATCGTGGCTCTGGCCCCTATCGAGTGAGTCGAAAGGTGTCCAACCGGTGCTTTTGTCCCTGAAAATCGAGCCGGCGGCGGTGTTTAATCTCTTTTTAAGCAGAATTCGTATCCACAGATCGTTAGGACTTATGAGAACAAACAGGGAATATTGCTCCTTTTAGTGGCCTTCGGGTCACTAGTGGCCGACTTTCCCACATCACTAGGCCACCCGGCGTTTGCCTCGTGCTCATCTCTCCCTTAAGTCTCGAAACCTAGTCGAGTCGTGTGGCAGGATCTGAAGGTCGTCTTCTAGGTCAACGAGCACAAACCACGTCGAGCGCGTAGCGGAGTTTCCGCCGTCGAAGTGGGTGAAGCGCAGGAAGCAAGCCCGGCGCATCACGCGAAGCCCGCCACACTTTATGTATCCCAGCGTAACGTCATTCGTAGCATTCGCGTCTTCGCGTCCTTTCGAGACGGCGTGCGCTTCACGCGCGTGCGTGCGGCCTCGACAGGACACGGAAGCAAGCGCCGGGCTGCGCGTGTTGCTTCTTGCATCAACTGAAAAGAACTCGATCAAAAGGATGAGGGGTAGATGAATAGAACTACTCGTTACGCAATCGCCGCAGCGCTGACGACGACCCTGATGGGATCGTCGGCCATGGCGGCCGATCTCGGTGGCAACTGCTGCGCCGATCTCGAAGAGCGGATCGCCGAACTCGAAGCCACGACGGTCCGCAAGGGCAATCGCAAGGTTTCCTTGGCGATCTCGGGTTTTGTCTCGCACAACGTCGTGTGGTGGGATGACGGCACCCAGAGCGATGTCTACATCGCCGACGGCGGCAACTACGGCTCGCGTTGGCGCTTCCGTGGCGAAGCCAAGATCAACCCTCTGTTGACCGCTGGCTTCCTGTATGAGTTCACCAACAACGCCAATGGCGTTCAGACCCTCAACCAGCTCAACGGCGGTGATGATCTGGGTGCGACGATCCCGGGCGGTGCGACGGCTAACCAAGGCACTGGCACGACAATTCTGCGGGACAGCACAGTGTTCCTGCGTCACGCGCAGCTTGGTCTCGTCAAGATCGGCCATGGCTCGACCGCCACGGACAACTTGGTTTTGATCGATCTCGGTGGCACGGCCGGTGGCTCGACGTCGGATGTCGCGCTGTACAACGGCGGCTTCATACTCCGCTCGAATGCTGGCTTACTCGGCAATAGCGCTACGACCAACTGGGCTCAGGCCATTCGCGGTCACGAATCCTGGGACACGAGCCGTCGTAACCATGTGCTGTACGAAACGCCGACACTGCAGGGCTTCACTTTGCAGGCCGCCGTCGCTGAAGACAACTACTGGGATGTCGCTTTGCGCTATGCCGGTGAGTTCAATGGCGTGCGTGTTGCCTTCGGTATCGGTTACCAAGAAGATACCGAGTTCAACGCTCCCGCACAGCGTCTCGACCAGGCTGGCGCTCTCTGCGGTCAGCCTTTGGTGGCCGCTACGCCGACCGCTTTGCAGATCAATGCCAGCGCTGGTCGATGCGACGTAAAAGTAACGGACCTCAAGGGCTCCGGCTCGGTCTTGCACGTACCCACAGGCCTGTTCGCAACGTTTGCGGCTGGCAAGCGTGAAATCGAAGGCAGCCTGTTCACACCGGGCAATGCGTCGATCCAGACCTACTCCGGTCCTGATCTGAAGTTCTGGTACCTGGCGGGTGGTGTGTCGCGTAACTTCTTCGGTATCGGCAACACCGTCCTCTTCGGTGAGTACAGTGAGAGCAAGGGCGGTCTTGAGCAGGCGACGTTCCTTGGATCGAACACCGGCGCATACACGCTCAACGTCGATGGCGCGCGCACGAGCAGCGAAGTGCAGCATTGGGGCATCGGTGTCAACCAGTTCATTGATGCGGCTGCGATGGAAGTGTTTGCCGCCTACAAGAACTACTCGCTCGATGCGAATGGGTTCACGGGCGCAAACCTCACGCTCAACAACACGGTTGGTAACAGCGGTGTGAGCGACATCTCGGTGTTCCTGGTCGGCACGAAGATCAACTTCTGATCCTCGGTTCAGCCAAGACGCACTTTGGAAAGGCCGCCTTCGGGCGGCCTTTTTGCGTGGTGCGCTCACTGTATGCCCCTATTGGGGTTGCTCGCGCCGCGTCACGACTGCGGCGATCGGGTTTGCCGGGCCGCACCTGTAGGGCGCAATAGCGAAGCGTATTGCGCCGCCGCAATCTCGACCTCATCGACGGAACGCTTGGCCCGGCGCAATACGGCAAGAGCCTATTGCGCCCTACGGTCCACTTGGCGAATGTCCCTCATTGCTGCAGGTCTGGCATGCCGTCACGGCCTAGCTTTCATAACGTCAATTATGGTATATGTGACGA
>JANOKV010000516.1:0-1838 GCA_031419415.1 Hyphomicrobiales bacterium
GCGCGCATGGCAGCGGGGGAGGAGGGAGTTGTTGCGGAGGGCATGCGGTTCCATCTCGATCGTGGCAACACGGATGACGTGTGAACTGAGTGGCTTCCAGCACAAAGTCGGGTCAGGTTCATTGACGCGACGTTGGGCGAAAATACATACCGCAGATACGGAGATGACCATGCGTTTTTCGGTTGTCGCGATCAGTCTGATTTCGGCGCTCGCAGCCCCCGCGACGCCGCTGCCCGGCCAACCTCAATGGCCCACCAAAGACGTGCGCGTCGTGCCCCACTTTCCGGCGGGATCGCCCGCCGATCAGATCGTGCGCATGATCGCCGATCCCCTGAAGGCTGTTTGGGGCCAGAACGTCATCGTCGAGAACACGCCCGGTGCTGCGGGATCGGCGCGCCTGACGAAAGGCGCGAAGTCAGCTCCGGATGGCTACGCGCTTGTGATGTCGGGAGGCGCGGCGATTGTGGTTTGAAACCATGTCGCGTGGTTACTGGAGCGGCTTTGTCGGCTTGCGCGAAGTGATCCGGCCGCTTTCGGCATCGGCCCGCACCCTCTCTCGATACAGGTCGCTCTGTTCGAGCGCATGGGCGTTGGCATCCTCCCGACTATGGATGCCGCGACCCTGCAGAAATGCCCACTGGTTGAAGCGAATGAATCCGTCCAACTTTTCCGTCACAGCCACCATCGTCGGTAAGCGTCCTTGATCGAGTTGTTCCTCGATGTAGGTCAACCACATCTCGGTAATGCGTCCCTTGCGCTCCTGCTCGCCCGGCGCCAGATAGTTGTTGCCGATCACCGCATCTTTCTGGGTCGGACCGCGCCTGCCGGCATAGTACGTCAAGCCCATGTCCGGCAGATCGGCGTCGGCCCGCTCGAGAATGAGTTGCGGAGCCGTCTTATTGGCCGCGGCCCAAAGCAGCTTGTTCTCCATTCCCATGAAAAAGTCGCGCGCACTCTCACTGGACCCATCGTAGTCGGAACACAGGGTGCAGAGCTGCAACACTTCTCGATAGGAATTTCGGATCGACGATCGGATTTGCCGCGCGATCGTCTTGAATTCGTCCAGAATGTCCGGCTCGCCCCGGTTCATCAGACGCTCTTTGTCGACGTAAAATCCCTTCGTAAGAATTTGGAATAGTTTGTCCGTGGCCCACATGCGAAACAGGGTACCCTCGACGGACCCCACGCGATATCCAACCGAGATCAACGCGTTGAGATCGTAATGGTCGATGTCCCGCGCCACATCACGAGCGCCTTCGCGTCGAACCAATCGGAATTTACGATGAGTTGCCTCGGAATCTTCCAGCTCACCTTCGGCAAATAAACGCGCAATATGCTCGCTGACGGTGTGCTGCTTGACGCCGAACATCGCAGCCATCTGACCCTGTGAGGCCCAGAAGGTGGCGCCCTCATAGCGGAGTTCGACGCGTGGACCGTCCTTTGTCTTGTAGAGAATAAACCTATGCCCACTATCGTCCTCGACGAGTGGGACGAGATCCGACTGGTCCTTGGAGACTTTCACTGGCGACGGGTCACTGGCAGTGAAGCGTTCTACCGTTTCGTCGACGTTCGCGATCAACGTCTTTTCGGTCTTCTTCCTGGGCATACTTTGGGCACCTTGCACAAAGCCAGAATCGAAAACGGCAGGATAACGCATCCTGCCGTTTCGGACGAAGCGTTCGACGGCGATCTCACGCCGCCGTCGTCATCTTGGTGATGATTTCTTCGAAGACGTTGTCGGCGATTTGGCGGAGTTCGGCATCGGTGCGATCTTGGATGGGATGGGGCACCCAGACCATCGAAGGTTCATAGCCCAGGGACTTGGACTGGACTTCGGC
>JANOKV010000517.1:0-4360 GCA_031419415.1 Hyphomicrobiales bacterium
GACATCCGGCTGGTCAGGTCGTCGACGCTAATTCAGTTCAGGTATTCATCGAATTGAAGAAGTCGCCATTTGTTTTCGTCGACTTGAGTTTGTCGATCAGGAATTCGATGCCGTCCATCGTTCCCATCGGGTTCAGAATGCGGCGCAACAGATGGCCTTTGCGCAGTTGATCCTTGGGCAGCAGCAACTCGTCTTTACGCGTGCCGGAGCGGGCCACATCGATCGCCGGGAAGACGCGTTTGTCGGAGACTTTGCGATCGAGAATGATTTCGGAGTTACCCGTTCCCTTGAATTCTTCGAAAATGACTTCGTCCATGCGCGAGCCGGTATCGACGAGCGCGGTGGCGATAATGGTCAAAGACCCACCTTCTTCGATATTACGCGCTGCGCCGAAGAAGCGTTTCGGGCGCTGGAGGGCGTTGCTGTCGACACCACCCGTCAAAACCTTTCCCGACGATGGCACGACCGTATTATAGGCGCGGCCAAGACGGGTAATAGAGTCGAGCAGAATAACCACGTCGCGCTTGTGCTCGACGAGGCGTTTCGCTTTCTCGATGACCATCTCGGTCACTTGCACGTGGCGCGATGGCGGTTCGTCGAACGTGGATGAGATGACCTCGCCTTTCACCGTGCGCTGCATGTCCGTGACTTCTTCGGGTCGCTCATCGATCAACAAGACGATGAGGAACACTTCGGGATTGTTGGTCGTGATCGAGTGGGCAATGTTCTGCAACAGAACGGTCTTGCCGGTTCGGGGCGGGGCAACGATCAGGCCCCGTTGGCCCTTGCCGATCGGCGCCACGATATCGATGACGCGGGGCGACAAATCTTTCAGCGTGGGGTCTTCGATTTCCATCTTGAGCCACTGCGTCGGGTAGAGCGGCGTCAGGTTGTCGAAATGGACTTTGTGCTTGGTGGCTTCGGGGTCTTCGAAGTTGATCTGATTGACCTTGATTAGCGCGAAGTAGCGTTCACCGTCTTTCGGGCTGCGAATTTGGCCCTCGACGGTGTCGCCAGTCCGCAAGGCGAACCGGCGGATTTGGGTGGGGGACACATAGATATCGTCGGGTCCGGGGAGATAATTGGCATCGGGCGACCGCAGGAAGGCAAAACCATCCTGCAGCACCTCTACCACGCCGATACCGATGATATCGATATCCTTGGCGGCCAGTTGCTTGAGCGTGGCGAACATCAGTTCCTGCTTGCGCAGGGTGCTGGCGTTTTCGACGCCGACTTCCTCGGCAAAGCTCAGCAGCTCCGTCGGCGACTTCGCCTTGAGATCCTGGAGCTTCATCTCCTTGATGACAACCGTATCTTGCATTTGAAACTCGCTGAGCTGTCCGGGCTCGAACGGCCGTCGCGCGGGCGAGAGCCGGACCGAATAGAGTGGGGGTGTGCAGCGCTACCCTGAGGGGTAGTGGGAGCTGGCGATCGGTTGTCGAAGTCCGATAACCAGTGGCCCGTCGATCGGCGGGCGCCGAACGGGCAGAACATTCAGCCCACACGATAGCCGTGTTCCGTTGAAAAGTCAAAGCTTGTGTGGAAACTTGCTTTTTTGCGGGGCGTGAGTGGGGTGACAGGCACGCGCGGGAACCGGACGCGACGCTAAAACGGCTTCACGATCACCAGAACCACGATGACCACCATCAGCACGGTCGGGACCTCGTTGACGATCCGCCAGTGGCGGGCCGATCGGGTGTTGCGATCCTGGGCGAACGCCCGCACCGAAGCGGACAGGTAGCCGTGCAGGCCCGATAGGGCGACCACGAGCGCCAGCTTGCCGTGCATCCACCCGGCCGTGTGCCAGTTCCCCCGCCCCATCAGCCACAGCCCCAAGACCCAAGCCACGATCATGGCGGGCGTCATAATTGCCCGCAGCAGCCGGCGTTCCATGACCTTGAAGGTCTCGGCTTGCACGGAGCCTGATGGCGCTTCGCAATGATAGACGAACAACCGGGGCAAATAGAGCAGCCCCGCCATCCAGGCGATGATGGCGATGACATGCGCTGCCTTGACCCACGGGTAGGCGCCCACGCCCACATCCCAGATCAGCCCGGCGATGATAATCCCGGTCACGGCCAGGGCCGCACCGGCGCGCAACATCACAGATCCCGACATGGGGTCAGACCTTTCATCGAGGAGGGTGCTGCAACTCAGTCGGGTTCGGTTTCGCCCCGCCGCCAGGACGTCACGACGTCGACCAGACGGGCCACGTTCTCCGGCGGCGTTTCGGGGACGATGCCGTGACCCAGATTGAAGATGAAAGGCTGGTCTGCCATGAAATCGAGGATCTGGCGCGCGCGATCATCCATCGCCTCGCCGCCTGCGACCAGCAGCAAGGGATCGAGGTTGCCTTGGACGACGATCGGTTCGGTTCCCGTCGCCCCATGGACGCGCGTCTCGCCCGCAAACGCCTCGCTCATCATGTAGGGCGGCATAGCCGTATCGCAGCCGATGCCGTCCACGCCCGTCTCGGTCACATACCAGAGGGCCGCCCCTTGCGCCCCGCGCGGAAACCCGATGATGGGCACGCTGGGATATTTTTCCTTCATGGCTGAGACAATGCGCGCGGTGGGCTCCACCACCCATTGGTCGAGCTCGTCATCGGGAAGCGAGCCAGCCCACGTATCGAAAATCTGCAACGCATCGGCGCCGGCGTCGACTTGCAGCGACAGATATTCGATCGAGGTTTCGACAAGCATATCGATGAGCGCGCCAAATCCCTCCCGGTCCCGATAGGCCCACAATCGCGCAGCCGCCTGATCTTTCGAACCCCGACCTTCGACCATGTAGGTCGCCACCGTCCAAGGCGCCCCGCAAAATCCGATCAATGCCGTTTCGGTCGGCAGATCCTGGCGCAATCGCGCGACGGTCTCAGCGACGCTCGTGTACTTGGACCGAGTCGCGGCTGGCTGCAAGCGACCGAGTTCGGCCGCGCTGCGGATGGGCTCGAGCAGCGGACCTTCGCCTTCGGCGAAGCGAACCGATTGGCCCAGCGCATCGGGAACCACCAGGATGTCGGAGAACAGGATCGCCGCATCGAAGCCGTAGCGACGGATTGGCTGTAACGTCACCTCGGCGGCAAACGCGGGATTGTAGACGAGGTCGAGAAAACCACCGGCCTTGGCGCGCAGCGCGCGATACTCGGGCAGATAGCGGCCGGCTTGACGCATCAACCAGATCGGAGGTCTTGCTGGGATGCGTCCGGCGAACGGCTCGAGGAACGGACGATGCGGAGCGGATGTGGAGGGTTCAACCATGTGCTCTTCTAATCTTCCCAAAGGGAGTTCTAGAGTTTTTATTAAGACTCTTAGTCTGGGGATTGCGGCAATTGTTTTTTACCCGACGATTGCAAAGAAGTTATTCCAGCGCGGCCGAGCGGCCTGCGATATCGAGTAGGCATGGGCGGTTAGACCCACTAGGGCGATATTATATATATTGATCAATTATTTAAGCCATCGTTACCCAGTCGGTGCGGCGTGGAGAGCCTGTGGACATCGCCGTCAAAGTCAGGGACAGGGTTCCAAGTGTGGTCAGACCCGCGCAACCCCGACCAAAGTCTCTCCCGGCGGGTCGAACTGGGGATGGTGGTGTTGAAAACGGCGCAGAAAGCAGGCATGGACCAAAGCGACAGCGCCCGGCCTCTGGATAACCCAGGATCTTGTCAACAGATGACCAACGCGTCGTTGAGCTATTTCCACCTGCATCTGATCTCGGATGCGACGGGTGAAACGTTGACCACGATCGCCAAGGCGGCGGGTGTGCAGTATCGCCAGGTTCGGCCGATCGAGCATGTACATCCTCTGGTCCGTTCCGCACGCCAGCTCGAGCGTGTTCTGCAGGACGTGGCCGCGACGCCTGGCATCGTGCTCTACACGGTCGTCAATCGGGACCTGACTGCGGAGATCGAGCGGCGGTGTCGCGAACTCAAGGTGCCGTGCCTGCATGTGCTCGAGCCGATCATGAAGGTGTTCGAGTCTTATCTTGGCGCCCCGCAGATGCCGATCGTCGCTGGACAGCATGTCCTCGACGCCGATTACTTCCGGCGCATCGATGCGCTCAACTTCACGATGGCGCACGATGACGGCCACCTGCCGGAAGATCTCGAGCAGGCCGACATCATCATCTTGGGTATTTCGCGCACATCGAAGACGCCGACCAGCATCTATCTGGCGCAACGTGGCTACAAGGTCGCCAATGTGCCGCTGGTGCCGGGAATCGATCCGCCCGAGGTTTTGACGCAGCCCCACAAGGCGTTCGTCGTCGGCTTGCTCGCCAGTCCGGAACGAATCGCCGAGATCCGGCTCAACCGCGTCCAGCTCATGGCCGATCGCGATTTAGGGGACTATGTGGATCGCAG
>JANOKV010000518.1:0-1849 GCA_031419415.1 Hyphomicrobiales bacterium
GCGCCCAATCGCGAGACGCACCATGCCTTCTTCTGCCCTGATGAACGTGATGGTCGCCGCCGTGCGAAAGGCGGGTCGCAGCCTCGCACGCGATTATGGCGAGGTGGCCCAGCTCCAGGTCTCGGTGAAAGGTCCAGCCAACTTCGTGACTGCGGCCGACATCAAGGCCGAAGAGATCCTCTATCGCGAATTGGCCAAAGCGCGCGCCGGCTATGCCTTTCTCATGGAAGAGCGCGGCGTCGTCGCGGGCAGTGACCAGACCCATCGCTGGATCGTCGACCCTTTGGATGGAACGACGAATTTTCTCCATGGAATTCCGCTATTTGCGATTTCCGTCGCGCTCGAACGCGAGGGCGAAATCGTGGCCGGCGTCGTCTATAATCCCGCGATGGACGAACTCTATACGGCGGAAAAAGGCAAAGGCGCATTTCTCAACGATCGCCGTATTCGGGTCGCCAACCGCCGCACGCTCGCAGAAGCCGTGGTGGCTGTCGGTATTCCGCCGCGTGGCCGCTCGGGTTCCAGCCAGAGGCGTTTTCTCGACGAATGCCAGGCCGCCGTCCGCGAAACGGCAGGGGTGCGCAGCACGGGCGCGGCTTCGCTCGACTTGGCCTGGGTCGCGGCCGGCCGGCTCGATGGGTACGTCGAACACGGCCTGCAAGCCTGGGATATCGCGGCGGGCGTCCTGTTGGTGCGCGAAGCCGGTGGGATGGTCAGCGACGCCGAGGGTGGCGCGAAGATGCTGGATACGGGCGGCATCGTGGTCGGCAACACCAACATTCACAAACTGCTTTCGGCTATCGTCAATGCGGCAGCCCCGGTTTCTTCTGCCCGGTGACAATGTGCGCACGAATTGCCATCTTCTGCTGCTAGTCGTCTGCGTCGAGTTTGCGGAGAATTTGTCATGGCGCGTGCACGCGTAGTCGATCCGGCATCGAAGCCGCTGCACCGGTCGCTCAATTCTCCGGGGCCTTATCTGCGGGGGATGCTGGTTTTTCTGGTCCTCGTCGGCTTCCTGGTCGCGATCATCTCGCCCCAGCTCGTTTCGGCGTTTTGGACGAACCCACTGCTCAACGGCCTGATCATCGGCGTGCTGGCGGTCGGCATCCTACGGACGTTCGGGCTGGTTTTTCGCCTTTATCCCGAAATTCGCTGGGTGAACGCCTTCCGCATTTCCGATCCCGGCTTGTCGATGGAGCACAAGCCCAAACTGCTCGCCCCGATGGCGACGATGCTGCGCGATCGGCGGGGTTATACGTCGCTGTCGACCTCCTCGATGCGCTCGATCATGGATTCAATCGGTGGCCGTCTCGACGAGGCGCGCGACACGGGCCGTTATCTCGTCGGCCTGCTGGTCTTCCTGGGGTTGCTCGGCACCTTCTGGGGATTGCTCGAAACGATCCAATCGGTCGGCAAGGTGATCAGTTCGCTCGACAGCAAACAGTCCGATACGACACTGGTCTTCGAGGAACTGAAGACGGGACTGTCCGCACCGCTACGCGGCATGGGCACGGCGTTTTCCGCTTCGCTGCTCGGTCTGGCGGGATCGCTGATCCTGGGCTTTTTGGACCTGCAGGCCAACCATGCTCACAACCGGTTTTACAATGAACTCGAGGAATGGCTGTCGGGCATCACCGAGCTGACGCCGGGCGGTTCGGCCGGCGGCGAGGGCGCCAGCCCGCAACTCTTGGCGGTGATGGCCGACATGAATCGGGTGCTCGCGGAAATGTCGGAGAGGTTGGCCGCAACGCCGCCTACCGGGGCCACCGATGGCGCCGGCAGCAGCGGGATGGTCAAGGAACTCGCCGTCGGCATCGATGCGCTGGTGCGGCAAATGCGGGCCGAGCAG
>JANOKV010000519.1:0-4641 GCA_031419415.1 Hyphomicrobiales bacterium
TCGGCCGTGACCCCGGCAATATGCGGAGAACAGATCAGGTTGGGCAATGTGAAGAGTGGATTGTCGGCGTCGGGCGGCTCCTTGTCGAAGACGTCGAGCGCGGCGGCCGGCAGCGTGCCGTCCTTCAAAGCGGCGTAGAGATCTTTTTCATCGATGATGCCGCCACGCGCGGTGGAGACGAGATAGGCGGTGCGCTTCATTTTCTGCATGCGCGCTGCGTTGATCATGCCGACCGTCTCGGGCGTTTTGGGGCAGTGAATGGTGATGAAGTCGGCGCGCGGGATCGCCGAGTCGAGATCAGCCACAGGCTCGCAGCCCGCCGCCGTGATCACATCGGCTCTCACGTAGGGATCGAACACCAGAACTTTGCATTCCATGGCCTGGCAGCGTTTGGCCTGACGTGTTCCGATCCGGCCAAAGCCAATGATCAGAACGGTTTTCTCGAACATGTCGTTGGAGACGAACTGGCGATCGATGCGGCTCTTCCAGCGGTTCTCCTTGACCAGCGCGGAAAGCTCCGGGCCTTTGCGCGCCAGCGTCAGCATGAAGTACATGGCGTGCTCGGCGACCGAGGGTGAGTTGGCCGTACCCGCGATCATCACCGGCGTTTTTGCCTTGGTCATGGCGGGAATATCGATGGCGTCGTAGCCAACACCCGTGCGCGCGATCACTTGCAGGCCACCGGCGGCCGCATGCTCGGCCGCTCCGAACTTTGTGCCGCCCAGCACGACGCCATGGACCGGCGCGTGCTTGGCCAGCGCAGCCTGATAGTCGGGCGCACTGATGAAGTTGGAAAACGGGATCGCTTCCACATCCTCACGCTTTTTGAGGATCTCGAGGCCGGCCTTGCCCATGCTGTCGGAGTAGAGCACACGCTTCTTGTTCGTCGTCGCCATTGGTGTCGTTTCCTTGGTTCGGATGTCGTCATCGGCCGCACGCGCGAATGAAATCCAGTGTCGTTCACAAATCCTGCGCCGTGGTCCGCTTCACCGTCACGCCGGGGCGTGTCAGCACATCGGGTTGCAGTTTCGTGCCGAGCCCCGCGCCTTTCGGAACCGTAATCATACCCTTTTCGATCGGCGGTAGTTCGGTCATGTAGCGGTGATACCAGCCATAATAGAACGCGCGCACGATCTCCTGCACCCAGCAATTGCGCACGTTGAGCGCCAGATGTGTCGATACGGTGAGCGCCACGGGCCCCGTGCAGTCGTGGAAGGCGACGGGCGTATGCCAGGGCTCCGCCATCGTCGCGATCTTCTTGGCTTCGGAGACGCCACCGCACCAGGCGATATCCATGATCACCATGGCGAGTGCCTCGAGTTCCAAGAGGCCACGGAAATCTGCGCGCCCGCCTCTCGTTTCACCGACGGCGATTGGCGAGCGGGTGGCGCGTGCCACTTCGCCGATTGAATGCATGTGGTCCATGAACACGGGGTCTTCGACCCACATGGGTTTGTATTGCTCGAGGGCGCGCGCAATCTTGATCGCCTCAGGCCGCGCCCACAGCGAATGCAGCTCGTAGGCCACATCCATTTTATCGCCGACGGCTTTGCGGATCTTTTCGAACGGCTCGAGGCCCTTTTTCAGGTCCTCCGGCGAGATGCGATAGCCGCTCGAGGCTTCCGCCGCATAATCGAGTGGCCAGATTTTCATCGCGTCGATGCCCATCTCGAGCAGCGAATGAGCCAGGTCGTCGGCACGATGGAGGAAGGCGTCGAGGTCTTCGTATTCGCCCGTCTTGGCGCCCGACAGCCCAAAGTTATTGGTGCCTTGCGTGGCCTTCGTCTGCACGTAGGAATAGCCAGCGCAGGTGTTGTAGACTTTGATTTTCTCGCGCACGCGGCCGCCCAGCAGATCACAGATCGCCATGCCCTTCGCCTGACCCAGAATATCCCACAACGCGATGTCGACGGCCGAGCGGCCGCGCATCTCCGCACTCGCCCCGACGAAGCCGACATAGCCCGTCAAATGCGCCTGATGCGCTTCGATGTTGGTGGGGTCTTTGCCGATCAAGTAAGGCGCGATGATGCCGTGCACGTGCCCCTCGGCAGCGGCCGGCCCATAAAACGTCTCACCCAAACCGACGAGGCCGTCATCGGTCTGCACCTGGACCCACAGGAGATTGGGGTGCTCGGCAGAGCGGATGGTTTCGAGTGCGGTGACTTTCAAGCTGTGCCCTTTCGAGTTCTGCGCGGGTATCGGAGCCAAAGGGCCTGACATTCCATCGGCACCTCACGCCTTCATCTGCAACAACACCCGCTCATAGGTCGTGCGTACGCGGGTGGAGAAGGCGCCGATGTCGCGGTCGTAGATCTTGATCAGTTCCTTGACCTCGGGGCCGGTCAGCGCGGCTTCGAGCTTGGCGGCGCTCTCGAAGGCATAGAGCGCCATGTACTGGTGCGAGCCGTCGCCTAGCACGACCTTGTAGCGCGCCCCGCCGGTGCAGCCGGGGAACATGCGTACGGCGTCGGGCATGTGCTCGGTGTCATACCAGCGATTGAAGTCCGCCTCGCGGCCGGGCTCGACGGTGGCGCGCACGGACAGCATATGTTCGGGAAACATGACAGTAGGCTCCTCGTCAGGCGATTGCGTCGTCGGGGCGCGCCGGCCAAAGCTCGGCGATCCTATCCGGGCGAAACCATAGCCTGGGCTCGGAAGCCATGCGATCCAAATTTGCTGCGGGTCAGGAAATGCCCGGCTGGTCGCACCGGATCGGGTCTCGATGAGAGAGCTGCCCACGCGCGCGACGCATGCGATACTCTGGTACGCGCGCAGCAACCGGAGGGTCCGCATGCCCCAACTCCAATCGCAATACCTCTTCACCATCACCGCCGCTGTCGCGCAATTGCACGATGTCGGGGCCGTGCCCGGCGGCACGCGGCATATCGATCTGATCGGTGCTGGCACATTCGAAGGGCCGCGCCTCAGAGGGGAGCTGTTGCCGGGCGGCATGGACATGAAGACGCTGCGGGCCGACGGCTCGATGGTGCCGAACGTGCGGTTGGTCCTGCGTTCCGACGATGGCGCGCTGATCTTCATGCACTACACGGGCGTGCGCCACGGCAGCCCCCAGGTGATGGCCCGCATTGCAGCAGGCGAAGTCGTGGCGCCGAGCGAGTATTACCTGCGCAACACGCCCTACTTCGAAACCTCCGCCCCGAAATACGACTGGCTCAATCGCATCGTCGCCGTCGGCGTCGGCCGCCGCATGCCCGATCACGCCGCCTACGACGTGTTCGAGATTTTGTGAGTGCGGGGGCTCGAATGTGGGTCCGCGCCCTGGCCCGTGGGTTAGGGAGCACGGGGCGAGCGCGGTGGGTTGGGTCCAGGCCGCTTTGGCCGCGACCCGACATGTCCCGGCGCTCCGTGCAAGTTGGGTCGCGCGCCGCTCGACCCAGAACGTGCGAGGAAGGCGTACGCTGCTGATGTCTCTTTAAGGCGCAATCCTTTCGAGCACGCCTCACCCACCGCCTTCATTGCTCCCGGGCTTCGGATACCGGCGCAAGACAGGGGTTCGGCTGTTCGGGTATAGCTGGGATGGCCGGGCGCTCGAGCGGGGCGGCGCGGTGGGAATGATCGAGGGGTCCTCATCGAGGATCGATGGACAACGCTGGAGGCGTGACGATGCGACCGAATAAGATCAAGCAGATGTGGCGGGACGGCAAATGCGTGACGTTGGGTTGGCTCTCGGTCTCCCATGGCTTCACGGCCGAGGTCATGGCGCGCCAGGGCTTCGATGCGCTGTGTGTCGACTTGCAACACGGCACTTCGGAGCTGGGTGATATCTGGCCCCTGCTGCAGGCCATCTCGCAGACCGATACCGTGCCCGTCGTGCGCGTCGCCTGGAATGAGCCCGCGACCATCATGAAAGCGTTGGATTTGGGTGCGTACGGCATCATCGTGCCGCTCGTGAACACGGCCAAGGAAGCCGCGATGGCGGTGGCGGCGTGCCGCTATCCGCCCGTCGGCATGCGCTCGTCGGGCCCTGTGCGCGCCGTGCATTACGGGGGAGCGGACTACGTGGCTAAAGCCAACGACGAGATCGTCGTCATGGCCATGATCGAGACGAAAGAGGGCTTGGACAACCTCGACGCCATCTGCGCAACGCCGGGCCTCGACGCCGTCTATATCGGGCCGGCCGATTTGTCGTTCGCGCTGGGTCTGGCGCCGCGCGGCGATAATCCCGACCCGCTCCATATGGCTACCTGCGACAAGATTTTGAAGGCGGCCCACAAAGCCGGCATCAAGTGCGTCATGCACTGTGCGGGCGCAGCGTTTGCAGCAGGTGCCGTCAAGCGTGGCTTCGACATGGTGATGCTGACCTCCGACCTGTCGTGCATGATCGCCGGCGCGCGCCAACAGCTCGACGAACTCAAAGCCAAGACGGCCTGAACGGGCCGCGATTGATTCCGGCGACCCCGAAAAATGCACGGGGGCAAAAAAAAGTTGGCGGCGGGATGGCAAACTTATCCCCGCCTTCGAAACCTCCCGTATCCTCCCCTCACTCGCATCACCGAGGGGGCGCGTCTCGAGACGTTCCTGACACGCGATGCGGGGGCTGTTTCCGGGGCTAGGGTTTCGCAAGAGACCCGGGGGTTCCTCGGCCTGCCACCAGGGCGCTGATGACGGTCGCCGACCGAA
>JANOKV010000520.1:0-6900 GCA_031419415.1 Hyphomicrobiales bacterium
GATGGACAAGTGCACCTACTGTGCGGGCGGACCGGAAGCCGACAATACGTCGGTCGAGTATGCATCCTACGGCACCAACCGGCTCGCGGAAGGCAAATTGCCGATCTGCGCCGAGATGTGCTCGACCAAATCGCTGCTCGCTGGAGATGGCGAGATCATCGCCCAGATTTACAAGGAACGTGTGACCAAACGTGGTTACGGCTCCGGCGCCTGGGGATGGAAGACGGCGTACAAGGAAAGCATCGCATAACTAGTGGCATGCGCCTTGGTTTCTGCCGAGGGCGCTGCCGCCTGACTGACAAACGATCGATAAGCCTCGGCAAACCGGGGCATGGAGGAGACGCATGGTTGCGATGATCGCCTTCGTCCGCTCATTGCGGATCGTGACTCTGGCGCTGGTCTTGAGCGGCCTGGCGCTTGCGGGTGCGCACGCGCAGGGGCAGCCGACACGGGTCAATCCCACCGCCGACTCGGTGAACGAGCAGAAGTTGCTCGAGGCCTTGAAGCCGGGCAATGCCGGCGTGACCGAAGCCGTAAAGGGTCGCGTTTCGATCCCCGATAAGTCGTCTGGAAATCTGATCCAGCCCGCAGGCCGCGACTGGCGCGAGTTGCAGCAGACGGTCTCTCGCGTTGGGGCCTACGCTATTCTCGGCATGATCGGCCTGGTCGCCATCTTTTTTCTGATGAGGGGTCGGATTCGGGTCTCGAGTGGATTTTCGGGACGGCTGATCGAGCGCTTCGGCAGTATCGAACGCTTCGCCCACTGGCTGGCTGCCGTATCGTTCATTGTTCTGGGGCTGAGCGGGCTCAACCTGACCTTCGGCAAGACCCTGCTGCTGCCCCTGATTGGCCCCGAAGCCTTCACCACCGTCTCGCAAGCCGGCAAGATCGCCCACAACTACGTCAGCTTCGCTTTTGTGCTCGGCATCGCGCTGATGTTCATCATGTGGATAAAAGACAACTTCCCCCATCCGCGCGACCTCGTATGGCTGATTAAGGGCGGCGGCCTCGTCGGCAGCGCACATCCACCGGCCGGCCGCTTCAACTTCGGCCAGAAATTGATCTTCTGGTCCGTCATCCTCGGCGGCGCTGGTCTATCGGTGACTGGCTACATCTTGATGTTCCCTTTCCAGTTCGCCGATCTCGCTGGCATGCAACTCGCAGGCATCGTTCACGGCTTGATCGGCGTTGTGCTCGTGGCCATCATCATCGCCCACATCTACATCGGCACGCTCGGCATGGAAGGCGCTTTCGACGCCATGGGCACCGGAAAAGTGGATGTGAACTGGGCCAAGGAGCATCATTCCGTGTGGGTCGAGAATGTCGAGGCGCGTGCGCCCTCTACCCTGGGGACACCTCCGCGGGCAGCCCCGGCCGAATGACTGAGACGAGCGCCTGAATACGTTAGCGAGAGGTTCGCATGAAGGCTTTCCTGTCTGCCGTGGTCGCCGTCGTCGTGATCGGTGTTGCTGCTTCAGTCGTGCTGGAGGGCTACCAGAGCACCGTTTTCAGCTCGTTCGTCGGTGGCGGCGCACGGCCCGATCCCGATACCAAGTGGCAAAGCAACGTTGCGCCCAAAAGCTGAGTTCAGCTTTTTGGGCACACTACGGCGGTGCGCATGACCGCCGGGACGACGGGGAGCAGGTAGCATGGCGGTGACGTCCCAGGCCGTGATCGAGCGGCTGCGGACGGTTTTCGCGCCCGACGGTTCCGCACTCCTGCCGACGTCCGGGCGATTATCGTCAATTATCATCCGCGACGATCGCGTCGCCTTCTCCATCTTCGTTACACCCCTCGAAGCAGCCCAGTGGGAGGCCACGCGCCTGGCCGCCGAGCGCGCCGTCGCCGCGATGCCTGGCGTTGTCGCGGTCACCGTCGTGCTGACCGCCGACAGCCCAGCGACGCCGACACCGCCACCACCCAAGGCGACAGCCACGACATTTCCGAGCCTCGCGAAGGTCCGCCATGTGATCGCCGTTGCCTCGGGCAAAGGCGGCGTCGGCAAGTCGACGACCGCGTGCAATATCGCATTGGCGCTTTCCCTCATTGACAGCCACAGCAGAAAGCTGCGCGTCGGCGTTCTCGATGCCGATATCTACGGGCCATCGATGCCCAAACTTTTCGGCTTGCGTGGCACGCCGCGCATCGTCTCGGGCAAAACGCTCGAGCCGCTCGAAGCCTACGGATGCAAGGTCATGTCGATCGGCTTTCTGGTGGATGCGACGAAGGCCATGGTCTGGCGCGGGCCTATGGTGGCCTCGGCCGTGACGCAATTGCTGCGCGACGTCGTGTGGGGCGACCTCGACGTGCTGGTCGTCGATATGCCGCCGGGAACGGGAGATGCACAACTCTCCCTGGCGCAACAATCACCCTTGGCCGGCGCCGTGATCGTCTCGACGCCGCAGGACCTCGCCCTGATCGACGCGCGGCGGGGAGTGACCATGTTTCGGGACGTCGGCGTGCCGATCCTGGGCCTCATCGAAAACATGAGCTATTTCGTCTGCGACGACTGCGGCAAGCGCCACCACATCTTCGCCCACGGTGGCGCACGCGCCGAGAGCGCGACGCTCGAGGTTCCTTTCCTCGGCGAAATCCCGCTCGATTTGGCCATTCGCGAACGCAGCGATGCCGGGCTCCCAATCGTCATCAGCGATCCCGACAGCGCCCCGGCCCGCGCCTATGTGGCAATCGCTGCACAGATTTGGAAGGGATTGGACCGCTAGCCCGGTTCGGCTGAAATGCGCTCTGGACCGCGCTCCATTCGCCGCCGCGCCGCGCCGTCTTATCTTGCCACCCCTGCAATCGGGTCGTAGCTTCGGTACTCGAGATCATATGCCCCCAAGCAAAGAGGTTTTCCGGTGCAAAAGCGTAAACTCGGCAAAAGCGGATTGGAGATCGCCCCGCTCGTGTTCGGCGGCAACGTGTTCGGTTGGACGGTCGACGAGAAGGGCTCGTTCACGATCCTCGACGCCTTCCTCGACGCGGGCTTCGATTGCGTCGACACGGCGGACGTCTACTCGCGCTGGAAGCCCGGCAACACAGGTGGCGAGAGCGAAGTCATCATCGGGAACTGGTTTGCAGCACGCGGCAATCGCGCCAAGGTCATCCTCGCCAGCAAGTGCGGAAATGAAATGGCGCCGGACAAAAAGGGCTTGTCGAAGACCTATATCCTGCGTGCCGTAGAAGACTCGTTGAAGCGGTTGAAGACCGACTATATCGATCTTTACCAGTCGCACCGCGATGACCCCAATACGCCGCTCGACGAAACGATGGAAGCGCACGCGACGTTGATCAAATCCGGCAAGGTGCGGGCCATTGGCGCTTCCAATTACAGCGCCGACCGCTTGAAGGGCGCATTGGCCGCGAGCGCCAAGGCGGGCATTCCGCGATATGAAACGCTGCAACCCAACTACAGCTTGTGCGAGCGCGCCTAGTTCGAAGGCGACGTGCAGAAGCTGTGCGTCGCAGAAGGGATCACCGTCATTCCCTATTACTCGCTGGCCAGTGGATTTCTGACCGGTAAGTATCGCTCCGAAGCCGATGTCGGCGACAAGGCGCGCGGGGCCGGCGTCAAGAAGTACCTGAACCCGAAAGGCTTCGGCATCCTGAAAGCCCTCGATGTCGTCGCCGCCCGCACCAAAACCACACAGGCTCAGGTGGCGCTTGCCTGGCTGCTCGCCCAGCCCGCTATCGCCGCCCCGATCGCCAGCGCTACGTCGACCTCCCAATTGGCCGACATTTTGAAATCAACGCAGTTGAAACTCGATGCGGACGCGCTCGCCACCCTCGACAAGGCGAGCGCCTGAGGCGAAGACGGATTTATCGAACCGGTTTTGGAAAGTCAGGACGCGCACGCCCCCCGTGTCCTGGTTCCATGGGTGTTTCGCGTGCGTTGCTCGGGCATCCGTGTCGATTGCTTCTACGGACCGTTCCTGCTTATCTCCGGCCAATCCCCATAGCGTGAGGCAGCATGTCCCAAGACAAACCGACTATCGCCGTCATTGGCGGAACCGGCGACCTCGGAACGGGGCTCGCCCGGCGGTGGGCCAAGGCTGGCTACGCGCTGGTGATCGGTTCGCGCACGGCAGAAAAGGCTGAAACGGCAGCGCGCTCCCTCGATGCATTCGCAACCGGCGCAAAAGCCAAAGGGGCGACCAACGCCGATGCGGCGGCGGCAGCCGACGTTGTCGTGATCACGGTCCCCTTCGCCTCGCAAGCCTCCACCCTCGACGACATCAAGGCGGCTGTCGCTGGCAAGCTCGTCATCGATACGACCGTGCCGTTGATGCCTCCGCGCGTCGCCCGCGTACAATTGCCGCCGGAAGGTTGTGCTGCTGTCGCTGCACAGCTCCGTTTGGGCGAGGGCGTGCGCGTCATCTCCGCATTCCACAACGTCGCCGCCCATAAACTGGAGCAGGTCGACATGGCGCTCGATTGCGATGTGCTGGTGTTCGGCGACAAGGCGGAAGACCGGGACGTCGCTATCGCCCTTGCCGAAGCCTTGGGCGTGCGCGGCCTTCACGCTGGCCCCCTCGCCAACTCGGCAGCGGCCGAAGCTCTGACCTCCGTCATCATCGGCATCAATCGCACCTACAAGGTCGACGGCGCGTCGATCCGCATCACGGGCTTTTCGTCACCGGCCAAGGCATGACCGCACGCACGCTCACCGTCTCGCCGCTTCCCGGTTTGCCGCAGGTTCGACCCGGCGATGACCTCGTGGCCATGATCGTTGCCGCCATCGACCGCGCTGGTCTTGTGCCGGCAGACCAGGACATCATCGTTCTGGCGCAGAAGATCGTGTCGAAGGCAGAGGGCCGGCTCGCCCCGCTCGACACCGTCACGCCGTCGCCGCGCGCCCATGAACTCGCCGCGATCACGGGCAAGGACCCGCGCCAGATGGAGCTGGTGCTGGCCGACTCGGCCGAGGTGTTGCGCGCCAAGAAAAACGTCATCGTCGTGGCACATCGGCTCGGCCTCGTCATGGCCAACGCCGGCATCGATCGCTCCAACGTCGAGCAGACCGGGGACAGCGAAACCGTGCTGTTGCTGCCGCTCGACCCGGACGCCAGCGCGCGACGCCTGAAAGATGGGCTTGAAGCGCGCTATCGCGTCGCCCTCGGCGTCATCATCACTGATAGCATTGGCCGCGCTTGGCGGCTCGGCACGGTCGGACATGCCATTGGCGCGGCCGGCTTGCCTGCAATCATCGATCAACGTGGCCAACCTGATATGAACGGGCGCGCCCTGGAGGTCACCGAAACCGCATTTGCCGACAGTGTGGCTTCGTCCGCCGTGCTCGTCATGGGTGAAGCCGCGGAAAGCACACCCGCAGCACTCGTTCGCGGCCTGGCCTGGTCAGCACCCGAGAAACCAGCTGCGGCACTCATTCGCCCCGCCGCCGAGGATATGTTCCGGTGATCGACGACGCCCCACCCCCGCCGACACGACATGTCGTGACGACCGCGACCCTCGATCCGCGCCTTCATGTCATGCGCGGCGACCTCGCGGACGAACGCCTGCGCGGCCGCGTGTCGGCGACCCGTTACGTGCCCGGCGAGCCCAGCCAGATCGTGCGCGCGCTCGTCGCCGTCCGGCGGCGTCCGGGACACGGAGAACCACTCGACACCGAAGCGATTTTCGGCGAAGCGGTCAGCGTATTCGACACAGCCGGCGGTTTTTCCTGGGTGCAGCTCGAACGCGATGGTTAAGTGGGTTACGTGCCGGCAGATGTGGTCTCGCGTGAGGTCGTCGAGCCGACGCACCGGGTCTCGGCGCTGGCGACGTTCGTCTATCCCTCCCCCGACATCAAAGCGCCGCCGTTGATGCAGCTTCCGATGGGAGCCCGCGTCGCAATCACCTCGATGGACGACCGGTTCGGACAGTTGAATACGGGTGGTAACATCGTGTTGCGGCACGTGACCGAAGTCAGCCGTTACGCACGCGATTACGTCGATGTCGCCGAGCGCTTCATCGGCACGCCCTACCTTTGGGGCGGGCGCACGCGCTACGGTCTCGACTGCTCGGGCCTCGTGCAGACGGCGCTGGACGCGGCTGGAATTTCAGCTCCGCGCGATACCGATATGCAGCAATCGGCGATCGGCACCGACGTTCTGATCCCCGCCGATCTCGACGGCCTCGATCGCGGTGACCTCGTCTTCTGGGCCGGCCACGTCGGCCTCATGACCGACAGCATCATGCTGCTGCACGCCAATGCGCATCATATGGCGGTCGCCGTAGAGCCCCTGACGTTTGCGGCCGAGCGCATCGCCAAAGCAGGTGGCGGACGGGTGGTGGCGGTCAGGCGGGTGGGCGTGCGGGTCGGATAGGTTTTTACCCGGCCGGCCGGAATTATCGAGGCGCGAGGCGTACCGCGCCATCCAGGCGGATAGAGACGCCGTTGAGCATCGCATTCTCGCAGATGTGGATGGCGAGGCTTGCATATTCCGTGGGGTTTCCGAGGCGCGAGGGGAACGGCACGGAGGCGGCGAGCGCATCGCGAGCCTCTTGCGGCAGACCATCGAACATCGGCGTGTGGAAGAGACCCGGCATAATCGTCGCCACTCGGATGCCACTCTGCGCGAGGTCGCGGGCGACCGGCAGCGTCATCGACAGCACACCACCCTTCGATGCGGCATAGGCGACCTGCCCGATCTGGCCGTCTTCGGCAGCGACCGATGCCGTCGAGACGATGACGCCGCGCTCCCCGTCAGGGGTGAGGGGCGCGAGGGTCTGCATGCCCGCAGCGCACTTTGCCATCATCATGAACGTCCCGATCAGATTGACCTGGATGACCTTTGCAAACGTGGCGAGGTCGTGGGTCTCGATCGTGTTGGTCTCGCGATTGCGGCGCGTCAGGCGCTTGGCGATGCCAATGCCAGCGCAGTTGACGAGGATGCGCTC
>JANOKV010000521.1:0-13253 GCA_031419415.1 Hyphomicrobiales bacterium
CGCCACCGGGACCATCGCGACCGACAGCTTGATCAAACTGACCAGCATCAACGCCGCGACCAGTTCGAACGGACGCAACGGGCTCATCATCAAATGCCCCAGATTGCGCGACCAGATCTCTTCGAGGAACGCCACGGAAAACCCGAGCTGGCTGCGCACGAGGATATCCCAGAGCAGCACCCCGCCGATCAAAAGACCCGCCGCGTGACCCGCCATACTCGTCGTCTTGGCGAGGTGCATCTGCAGGAACCCCCACATCAACATCTGTACCATCGGCCAATAGATCAGCTCCGCCGTTCGTGGCCATGACGAGCGGATGACATACCAATAGCGCAGCGTCAGGCCCCAGATGCGTCGCCAGGAGGCGGCCGGTCCCGTTTGAGCAAGCAGAATGGAGGCCATCTCTGGGTCTCGTTTTGACAATGCCACTAACCGGCGCCACCGACGGGTTCATCGACAGTATCGCGGCGCGCGATGTCGAGAAACACTTCCTCGAGCGTCGTGCGACCGAAGCGCTCGATCAGCGACTGGGGTGTTTCGTCGGCGATGATGCGGCCCTTTTCCAACATGATGACGCGGGCCGCGAGGCGTTCGACCTCGGCCATGTTGTGGGAAGCGAGCACAATCGTGGCCCGACGTTCTCTGGCATAGGATTCGAGCCGCGTGCGCACCCAATCAGCCGTGTCGGGATCGAGGGACGCCGTCGGTTCGTCGAGTAACAGGAGGTCGGGTTCGTTGAGCAGGGCCTTGGCTAACGAGACGCGCGTTTTCTGGCCGGCCGAGAGTTTGCCATAGGGCCGGTCGACGAGGTCGGTCAGGCGCAACTCTTCCGCCAACGTCGCGATGCGCTCCTTCAATCGGGCCACGCCATAGATGCGACCGAACACCTCGAGGTTTTGGCGCACGGTCAGCCGCTGCGGGATGTCGACGTAGGGGCTCTCGAAATTCATCCGATGCAGGACGCTGTGGCGGTCGCGCGCCATATCGGCGCCGAACACGCGCGCGGTTCCCGAACTCGGGGTGACCAACCCCATCAGCATGGCGATCGTCGTGGTCTTGCCGGCCCCGTTGCCGCCCAATAGCGCCGTGATATCGCCGCGGCGCAACGCGAAGCTGATGCCGGCCACCGCGTTCACGGCGCCGTAGGTCTTGACGAGATCAACCACCTCGACGGGCGGCGGCAGGGCGGCACTGGGCTGGTTCATGGATCGCTGCATGGAGAAGAAAGCGCCACCGTCGTCGCGAAGTTCCGGTTCGCTTCGTGCATTGGGCTTCGATGTCGCGACAATCTGGTCTAGAAGGTCATCGTCCACAAGACCAGCGCGACAATCCGCGATGGGGCGCGGACGCGACGACCGCCGCCCTGTTTGGTGCGGTCCCAGACGTTCACAGGCGTGTCCCATGAGCAAGTCCATCCGATTGGGCATAAGCAGGTTTTCGGCTGGTTCCGACGAGAGCCGTCTGCGCATGCAGACGATGATCCGGTTGCGCTGGTTCGGTGTCGGGGGACAGCTCGTCACGATTCTGGCGGTTCGCTTGATCCTGGGGTTCGACGTGCCCGTCGGGTGGTGCCTCGCCCTGATCGCGGGCTCGGCTTGGGTCAACGTCTTCCTGCGCGTGCGCTATCCCGCGCGGCACCGCCTGTCGCCACAGTTCGCGACCGCGCTTCTGGCCTATGACATTCTGCAGTTGGCGGCGCTGCTCTATGTGACGGGGGGGGTCGAAAATCCCTTCACATTCCTGATTGTGGCGCCTGTCACGGTCTCCGCCGCCACGCTTCCAGGCCGAAACACGCTGATCCTGGGGTTGCTCGCGGCCGCCTCGGCCATCTTCCTCGTCGAATACCACTGGCCGTTGCCCTGGGCCGCGAATGAAACCTTTGCGCTGCCGCGCCTCTACAAGGTGGGCGTGCTCGCGTCGATCGGTGCGGGCATGATTTTCCTGGCGCTCTATGCCGCCCGCTTGTCCAAGGAAGCCCGGTTGATGACCGAGGCTCTGGCCGCGACCGAACACGTTCTGGCGCGCGAGCAGAAACTGCACGCGATCGACGGGCTTGCGGCCGCCGCCGCCCACGAACTCGGCACGCCGCTCGCCACCATCTCGCTCGTGACCAAAGAACTCGAGCACGGCGCCGACGCCTATCCCGCGCTGCGCGACGACATCACCCTGTTGCGCACGCAAGCCGAGCGCTGCCGCGAAATTCTGCGCAAGCTCACCCGCTCGCCTGTCGAGCGTGATCCGCACCACGCGAGCCTCCCGGTCAAGCAGCTCCTGATGGAAGCCGCAGCGCCCTATAGCGGCGGCCCGGTGCGCGTCGAGATCTCGGCATCGGCCCTCGACGGTCAGCTCGAGGTGAATGCTCGCGAGCCCGTCGGGGAGCGCCGGCCCGGCGTCATCTACGGCATCGGCAATCTGATCGAGAACGCGGTGGATTTCGCGAGCCGCAGCGTCGACGTGCAGGCCCGGTGGGACGCCAATTCGGTGACGGTTCTGGTCGCCGACGACGGTCCGGGATTTTCACCCGACATCATGGATACGCTCGGCGAGCCCTACGTCACCACGCGCCGTAGCGGAGAACGTCAAGGTCGCAGCGGCGCCGAGGCATCGGGATTGGGGCTTGGCTTCTTCATTGCCAAGACGCTGCTCGAGCGGTCCGGCGCTCGCGTCACACTCGCCAACCGAGAAGATCCCCAGCACGGCGCCATCGTGCGCATCGCCTGGTCCCGGGACGCCTTCGAGCAAGCCCAAGACCCCCCCGTCGCCGAGCACAATCCTCGCCCCTTCGCTGCCGTGTAGCGCGCAGGCGAAGGCCCAAGCCGGGCAACCTGTCGAATGACGAGGGTTTCGGCGCGTCCGCCCAACATATGCGGGCGCCGGCATCACACCGGGCGGCGATAGCGGCGCTTCGGCTCAGCGACCCGAGCGGGCGCGGTCGATAGCGGGAAGAATGCGGCTCTCGAGTGACTCGCGTGTGATCGGGCCGACGTGTTTGTAGGCGATGCGACCCTGGCCGTCGACCACGAAGGTTTCGGGCATGCCGTAGACGCCCCACTCGATGGCGACGCGACCATTGGGATCGGCCCCGACGCCCGCATAGGGGTTGCCATAACGGTCGATGAAGCGGCTGGCGTTGGCGGGTAAATCCTTGTGATTGACGCCGAAGATCGGGACGCCTGTGCGCTTGGCCAGCGCCAACAAATGGGGGTGTTCCTCGATGCACGGCGTGCACCACGACGCCCAGAAATTGACGATCGACACGCGACCATTGGCCAAGTCCGCGCCGGAAAAGCCTGCAAGGGGTTGCTCATTGGCGCCCCGCAAGCCTGCGACGGGGGGCAGGGCCGCCGCAGGTGCGGCCTTTCCGATCAGCGCGGACGGCAACTTGGAGGGATCGCCTTTGCCGAGCGCGAAGGCAAACAGCAGCGCGAGGCCCGCGAAGATTGCGACAGGGGCCACCACCAGCCACGATCGGCGCGGCGTCGGCGGAGCTGCGGGCGTCGAAGATGTGTCGATCATACGCGGGGCGCACTCGGTTCTATGGGACCGGCAGCGCCGTCGATCGGCGCGGGCTCGGCCGAACGGCGTCGGACGCCACGGGCTTCGAGCGCGGCGAGCGCGCGCGCGTGGCGGCGACCATCCACGATCAGCCATACGATGAGCAAGCCGGCGACGAGCCCCACACTCCCATAGGACAGCCAGATGAATTCCGCGTGCCGGCCAAGGTCGAACATCATCACGGCGTTGTCCTGCTGGCGGGCGACGTATCCTCGAGCGTCTCGGAGCGGGCCCGCTCGACGAGACCGATCGTGAGGGCGCGCACGCGACGGCGCATCACCTCGTTTCGCATGCCCTTGAGATGCATGGCGGTGAACCCCAAGGTGAAGGCCACCGCCATGACGAGCAGCGGGATGCGGAAGCTCGCATCGAGCGTCTGGGTGAGACGCGTCGAGGGTTGATGCAGGGTGTTCCACCAGTCGACGGAGAATTTGATCACCGGCAATATGACGATGCCGACGATCGCCAGGATCGCGGTGAGCTTGCCAGCCAGAGCCTCGTCGTCGAGCGACGACCGCAACGCGATCAACCCGAGGTAGAGAAAAAAGAGGATGAGCACGGATGTCAGACGGCCGTCCCACGCCCAATAGGTGCCCCACATCGGTTTGCCCCAGAGCGAGCCGGTGACCAGGGCCAGGAACGTAAAGGCTGCGCCCAGCGGCGCGGCCGCTTTGGCCGAGACGTCCGCCAGGGGGTGCCGGAACACGAGCAACCCGACGCCCGAAGCGGCAATCAGCGCATAAACGGCCATTGCAAGCCAAGCGCTGGGGACATGGACGAACATGATCTTGACGGTATGCGCCTGCTGGTAATCCGGTGGCGCTCGGGCGGCCAGGACGAGACCCACGGCCAGAACGATCAGCGCGGCCGCCGTGACCCACGGCAGCAGACGGGCCGATAGGGCCATGAAGCGAGTCGGATTGGCGAGTTTTTGCGTCAGCGTCGGCATGGCGGGGATTTAGGGCCTCTGTTGTCGGCGCGCAACAACTCCCGACGCCGCGGACGCCTGCCCCTCAGTCTGCGGCCGAGTGGGACGCACGGCCCGTGTCACAGTCTTGCCCTCAGCAACCCGCAGCGGACACTCGGCGCCATATCGCAGAGCAATTCAGCCCTTTTGATGGATCGCCGTCTCGCAGCCGCAGGATAAGGCTGTGCAACACCAATTGCACCGGCATTCAATTCGTCCTAATACACTGCCCCGGTGGACGATGGGGGCGGAAAAGCTCTATCGTGGGAGACGGATCCGTGACGCGCGCGAGGCGGGATTGGGACGGGTCGTCCTGATCGTCCAGATTGCGCCTAGGGTCACGACTGGGAATCGGCAGGGGAACGAGGTGTGATGCAAGATATCGCGGAGCGGGCCAAAGGCGGAATGGCCCCCACGGACATCGCCAATCCTCAATTCTTCCACAAGGTCGTCGACTGCCAATGGGCCTGCCCCACCCACACACCGGTTCCCGAATACATTCGTTTGATTGCACAGGGTAAGTACGCAGCGGCCTACATGCTGAATTGGGAATCGAACGTGTTCCCCGGCATCCTGGGCCGCGTTTGTGATCGCCCGTGCGAACCCGCGTGCCGACGAGGCCGCATTCAGACCAGCGACGAGGTCAATCCGAAGGACTCGAGCCGCAAGACCGCAGAACCGGTCGCCATCTGCCGCCTGAAGCGGGTCGCCGCCGACTACAAAGGCGACATCGACGGGTATCTGCCCGAAATTCCGAAGCTCAAGAACGGCAAGCGAATCGCGTTGCTGGGCGCCGGTCCCGCCTCCTTGACCGTGGCGCGTGATCTGATGCCGCTCGGCTACCACTGCATCATCCTCGAGAAGGACCCCAAGGGTGGCGGTCTGATGCGCACGAACATCCCCTCGTTTCGCCTCCCCGCTGAGGTTCTGGACGAGGAAGTCGAGCGCATCACCGACGTCGGCGTCGAGATGCGCTTCGGGGTCGAAGTGAAAAGCCTCAAATCCATCGTCGACGAAGGCTATGACGCCGTATTCGTCGGTACCGGCGCGCCGCGCGGCAAGGATTTGAATGTTCCCGGCCGCCAGGAAGCGGACGCCAACATCCACATCGGCATCGATTTTCTGACTTCGGTCGCCTTCGGCCACATCGACAAGATCGGCAAGCGGGTGATCGTCATCGGCGGCGGCAACACCGCCATGGATTGCTGCCGGACGGCGCTGCGTCTGGGCGCCGATGCGGTGACTGTGACGGTACGCTCGCCCCGCAAGGTGATGAAAGCCTCCGATTGGGAGGTGAAGGACGCGGTCTACGAGGGCATTCCGATCCTCGAAAATCACGCGCCCAAGGAATTCCTCATCAAGCAGGGCAAACTCGCCGGCGTCGTCTTCGAGAAGATGACAGAGACCGGCGTCGACGCGAAAGGCCGGCCCAAGCTCGTAGCCTCCGGTGAATTGGTCACCATCGAGTGCGACGACGTGCTGATGGCCATCGGCCAGGACAACGCCTTCCCGTGGATCGAGCGTGATATCGGCCTCGAGTTCAACGAATGGGACATGCCCACCGTCGACCGCACGACGATGATGTCGACCCGACCGGGCGTGTTTTTCGGCGGCGATTCGGCCTGGGGGCCGGAAAACATCATCTGGGCGGTGGCGCACGGCCACCAAGCCGCGATCTCGATCGATGCCTTCCTGAACGGCCAGCCCCTCACGGAGCGGCCAAAGCCCGGACACACGCTGATTGCCCAGAAGATGGGCATCCACGAGTGGTCCTATAAGAACGACTATGATGCGGGCCGACGCGTCGGGGTTCCCCATGCCGACAAAGCAACATCGATCCGCAATCTCAAGATCGAGGTGGAGCTGGGCTACGACGACAGGCTCGCTGCCCTGGAAGTGTCACGCTGCTTGAATTGTGACGTCCAGACGGTGTTCACCGACAAGCTGTGCATCGAGTGCGATGCTTGCATGGACATTTGTCCGGTGGACTGCATCAATTTCACCGAAAACGACACGGAGGCAGCCCTCCGGGACTCGCTGCGTGTTCCGGCTGTGAATACGACGCAGGATCTCTATGTGTCGGGTCCGTTGAATACGGGTCGGATCATGGCCAAGGACGAGGACGTGTGCCTGCATTGTGGTCTGTGCGCCGAGCGTTGCCCGACAGGCGCCTGGGACATGCAGAAGTTCTTTTATGTCGACGCCCAAGCCTCGAAAGCGTGTCTCACTCATCACGAGTCGTATCTGCGCTGAACGGGACGTACTGTTGGCGCGGGAACCTTCCCGCGTGTACAGGATCTGGATAAGACGCAAGGGGCTCGCGCCCGAAACAGGTAAATGTCGAACAAACCAAGCCCAGCGGCCGGGGAGCAGTCTCCCCGCCTTGACGGGCGAAGCAGGGTTACGAACGGATGAGCGGTATCAACGACTTCGTCATCAAGTTCGCGACAGTGAACGGCTCGGGCAGCGCCAGCGCCAACACGATGTTCGCAAAGACGCTGTTCCGGATGGGTATTCCGGTCAGCGCCAAGAACATTTTTCCGTCCAACATCCAAGGCTTGCCCACCTGGTATGAGGTTCGGGTGTCGGAAGCGGGGCATCTGGCGCGGCGCGAAGGCGTCGACCTGATGGTCGCCATGAACCCACAGACCTACAAGGACGATAGCGAAGAGGTCGTGAAGGGGGGCTGGCTGCTCTTCGACTCGAGCATGCCGCGCGTCTGGGGCCGCAGCGACATCACGATCCTGGGCCTGCCGATCGCTGAGATTTGCGCCTCAAACTGGTCCGATATCCGCCAGCGCCAGCTTTTCAAGAACATGGTCTACATCGGCGCGCTGTCGGCGCTGCTCGACATGGACATGAAGGTGATCGAAGCCTCGGTCGCCGACCAGCTCAAGGGCAAAGAGAAGCTGATCGCCGCCAATATGAAGGCCGTGGGGCTGGGTCGCGACTACGCGCAGGAGAATTTTACCTGCCCGCTGCCGATCAGCGTGCGTCACGCTGAAGGCGCCAAGGGCAAGATCATGGTGACTGGCAACGAAGCGGCGGGCCTGGCTGCCGTCTATGCCGGCGCGACGGTGTGTGCGTGGTATCCGATTACGCCGTCGACCTCAGTGGCGGAAGGGTTCGAGAAGCACGCCAAGCGACTGCGCACGACGAAAGAGGGCAAGAAGCTCTACGGCATCGTGCAGGCCGAGGACGAGCTCGCCGCCATCGGTGTCGCCATCGGCGGCGCCTGGAACGGCGCGCGCGCCTTTACGGCGACATCGGGTCCGGGCATTTCGCTGATGAGCGAGTTCTTGGGGCTCGCCTACTTCGCCGAGATTCCGATCGTGCTGTTCAACATCCAGCGCGGCGGCCCCTCGACTGGCATGCCGACGCGCACCGGCCAACCCGACATCATCTCGTGCGCCTACGCCTCGCACGGTGACACCAAGCACGTGCTGCTGTTCCCGGCCAATCCGACCGAATGCTTCGCGATGGGCGTCGAGGCGTTCGATCTGGCCGAACGCCTCCAGACCCCGATCATGGTCATGTCCGACCTCGACATCGGCATGAACGATTGGGTCACCGATGCTTTCACCTGGGACGATTCCAGAGTACTCGACCGCGGCAAGGTGCTGACGGCCGACGAGCTGGAAGGCTTCAAGGACAAGCGCGGCCAACCCTGGGGCCGCTACCTCGACATCGATGGCGATGCGATTCCCTACCGTACGTTACCGGGAACGCATCCCACGATGGGCGCATTCTTCACGCGCGGCACGAGCCACGACGAGTATGCGCGCTACACGGAAGATGGGACGATTCATGCGCGCGTCATCGACCGCATCCGGCGCAAATTCGACACCGCCGCCAAGCTGGTGCCCAAGGCCGAGATCACGATCAAGGACAAGTCCTGCAAGACCGGCGTCATCTACTTCGGCGCCAACCGGCCTGCGGTGCTCGAGGGGCTCGAGCTGCTGGAGCGGGACGGCCAGCGTCTCAACGCCATGCGCCTCAAAGCCTTCCCGTTCGGCGACGAGGTCAAGGCGTTCTGCGACGCGCACGACCGCGTTTTCGTCGTGGAGCAAAACCGCGATGCCCAGATGCGCCAACTGTTGATGGTCGAAGCCGATGTGCCCGGCGAAAAGCTGATCGCGACGCTCAGCTACGACGGCACGCCCATGACCGCGCAATTCGTGCGCGGCGAGATTTTGAAACGCATGACGTCTGCGCGGGCGCAGGCGGCGGAATAAGCTCGGAGAGCGACGATGTCAGCCAAGCTGGCCGAAGCCGACCAGATGACGATCGAGGAGTTCTTGGGCTTCTACGATTCGCGGCCCGATGGCGAGAAGTGGGAACTCATCGAGGGAAAAGCCTGCATGAGCCCGTCGCCGACCGAGTGGCATCAGAGAATAGCGCTCAACATCGCAGGTGCCTTGGATGCCGCCAAACTAAGGTCAGATGCCTCTTGGGTGGCATTGCTCGGCGTCGGCACGCGGGTGCCAATCTCGCCCAACAGCCTTCCTCAGCCCGATGTGTACGTAAAAGAGGGTGTTGCCGCGGATTCATCCGTTACCGACGACGCGCTCGTGCTGTTCGAGGTGTTGTCGAAATCCAATACTCGGGCCGATAGGGCTTGGCGCAAGCGCGTATACGCGAGCGTTCCGAATTGTCAGCATTATATAACTGTCTCCACGAGAAACGCCGAGGTGATCCGGCACGATCGCGCCGATGGCTGGCAGGAACATGCCGTCGTCGGCCTCCACTCTCCTTTGTCGCTCCCCGCACTCACTGTCACCATCCCACTCGTTGAAATCTATCGTTGGACGCCAATCGAGTGACCAAGCCCGTCCCAACGCGAGTGACCCTTTAGGAACCACCCATGTCCTACATCACCAAGCCGATCGCCCATCATCCAGCTCTGCCGCGCAATACGCTGGGCCTGACGCATCGCGAATACGAAGGCTCGATGTCGACGCTGTGCGCGGGGTGCGGACACGACTCGATCACGGCGGCGATCATCGAGGCCTGCTTCGAACTCGACTTGCCCGCGCACCGGATCGCGAAGATCTCGGGCATCGGCTGCTCGTCGAAGACGCCGACCTATTTTCTGGGCCGCAGCCACGGGTTCAACTCGGTGCACGGCCGCATGCCGTCGGTCACGACCGGCGCCAACATGGCCAACAAGGACCTGATCTACATCGGCGTTTCGGGGGACGGCGACACGGCCTCGATCGGCTTGGGCCAATTCTGCCACGCCGTGCGGCGCAAGTTGAACATGACCTATATCGTCGAGAACAACGGCTGCTACGGCCTGACCAAGGGGCAGTTCTCCGCGACCAACGACAAGGCGTCGCCTTCGAAGAAGGGTGAGGCCAATCCATTCGAGGCGATCGACCTGTGCCAATTGGCGATCCAGCTCGGCGCTGGGTTCGTCGCGCGTTCGTTCTCGGGGGACAAGCGCCAGCTCATTCCGCTGATCAAGGCCGCCCTCAGCTACAAAGGCTTTGCCTTCCTCGACGTCATCAGTCCGTGCGTGACCTTCAACAATCACCCCCAGGCGACCAAGAGCTTCGAATACGTGCGCGCCCACAATCAGGCGATGGGCCGGCTCGACTACGTGGAGCCCAAGGAAGAGATCACGGCCGACTATGACGAGGGCACGACGGCCTCGATCGAAATGCACGACGGTTCGCGGGTTCTGCTGCACAAGCTGGGTGCGGGTCACGATCCCCGCGATCCCGATGCCGCCATTGCGGCGATCCGCACGAATGCGGCCAAGGGCGAGATCGCAACGGGCCTCCTCTACATCAACGAAATCGAGCACGATCTGCACGATGTACTCGAGACCGATCAGCGCCCGTTGAACGCCATACCGATGTCGGAGCTGTGCCCCGGCTCGAAGCCCCTCGAAGGGATCAACGCTCGGCTGCGGTGACGGCCTTCACGTTCCGACGACCAGCGTCGCCGTCAAACGCCGCAGGGCCGCAATGGCCGATAACGCGGTGATCTTGCCGGTGGCCGGGTTTTCTTCCGACGGCACGTTGGCGATCGTCATCGTGAAGTCCGAGGCTTCGGCCTTCACCTCGATGGTGTGCGTGTTGCGCGTGACCGCCGGGTCCGCCCAGATCTCGATGGTGGTGCGATCGGGGCCGATACCGGCCAGCGAAAGCGCCACGGCGACGTTGACGTTGGCGGGAAACCCTACGATCGCCTCGCGCGCCGTGCCCGAAAACACCTTCATCGGCGCCGTCACGTTGTCCATGGAGATGGCGTGCTGCGTCAGATAAGGGGCGCCGATCAATCCACGTGGCGGCTTGCGGGTGATGATCTTCACGCTCTCGACGGGGCCTTCGGCGACGGCGCGCACGGCGTCGAGCCCGAGCAGCGCGCCGGTCGGCACCAGAATGCGCGCTCCCGTGCGCTTGGCGTCATCGATCAGGTGCATGTGGGTGAGGAGCTGGCCGACCGAGAGCGGCATGAAAATGCGCCCGCGCGCGATGGCGGGATTGGCAATTTCCGCGAAATGGCGTGCCGGAACGGCTTCGAGGATCACGTCGGCGTGCTCGGCGAGGTCGCCCAAAGTCACGATCTTGGGAGGATTGCGAAATCCGGCCAGTCTCGCGCTGGCTTTCTCGCGGTCGCGCGCTGAAACTGCGACGAGCGTGAGGCCGTCGATCTCGCCCGCATCGACTTTGCGCGCCACCGCCAAGCCAATGCCGCCCAGACCACCAATGCCGAGCCGATACGAGGTATTCATGGCCGTCCTCCGATTGTCCTGGCGCTATGGCTATCAGGTCAACCGTAGGGCGCAAGAGCGTTAGTGTATTGCGCCGAGCCCAGCATTTCGTCGGCGCGGTCGAGGTCGCAGCGGCGCAATACGCCAAGGGGCTATTGCGCCCTACGGGTTGTGCCGTTTTGCAATCCGTGTCGACATCAGTAAAAAATTCAGGATTGCATCCCATCATTGTTCGTGAGATCGGACGAGGCGCGATGGCGCTTTGGTTCGCCGATCATTTGAATAACGAATTATCTCCAAATCCAGCACATTCGCGACCCGATCCGACGACGAAGACATATCGAATGACGCCGCTCCACACCGCTGCTTGGTCCGGGGCAGCACAGGAGTGCGCGCATTGAACGATCTCAAAGGTGCGGGCAGGTCGCAACCGAGCCATCTCGTGACGGGGCCGATCCTGCCGACGCTCGTGGCGCTGGCCGCGCCCAACGTGCTGGCGCTGGGAGTCCTGTCACTCGTGGCGATCGCCGAGACCAGCTACATCGGCCTCATCGGGACTGAGGCGCTGGCTGCTATGGCGCTCGTCTTTCCGATGATCATGCTGACGCAGATGATGTCGTCGGGGGCTATGGGCGGCGGCGTATCTTCGGCCATAAGTCGCGCGCTCGGCGACACGGTTCGTGCGCGCGTTCTCGCCATGCACGCGCTGGTCATCGGTTCGGGCGCTGGACTGGCCTTCTCGGCGATCTTCCTGACGGGGGGAGCGGGGCTCTACGCTCTGCTGGGTGGGACGGGAGGAGTTCTCGTCGAGGCCATCGGCTACTCGGCCGCCTTCTTCAGCGGCGCGCTCTCGATCTGGCTCTACAATACCCTGCATTCCATCGTCCGTGGCACCGGCAACATGCGGATTTCGTCAGCGGTGATGATCTGCGGGGGCCTGGCCCAGATCGCCATTGGAGGCGGCCTGTCGCTCGGCCTTGGGCCGCTGCCGCAGATGGGCCTCGTCGGTGTCGCGATCGGGCAGCTTGCGGCGTCGGGGTTGGGCGCGCTGTTTCTGCTCTGGTATCTGACGCGCGGTCCATCGCGATTGAAACTCGGGTTTGCGGGCGTGTCCCTCGATCGAGCGCTGTTCGTCGATATCCTGAAGGTCGGGGCCCTCGCGTGTCTGTCGCCGCTGCAATCGATCATCGTGGTGCTGATCCTGGCGCGGTTGGTGGCCAGCTACGGCACGCACGCCCTTGCGGGTTTTGGGATCGGCATCCGGCTGGAGCTGCTGCTGGTGCCGATTGCCTTTGCGATCGGTGTTGCCTGTGTGCCCATGGTCGGCATGGCCATTGGGGCCGGCAATTCGATCCGCGCGCGTCGCGTCGCCTGGACAGGCGCTGGCCTCTCTGGCTCCCTGATCGGGGTGATTGGCGTCGTTTTCTCCCTGTGGCCGCAACTGTGGGCGGGGCTCTTCACGGAGGCTGGCCCTGTCATGATGGCGGCTGAGGATTACCTGCAGATCGCCGGGGTGGGCTTTCCCGCCTATGGCTTCGGGCTGTGTCTCTATTTCGCCTCGCAGGGCTCGGGAAAGATCCTCGGACCTGTATTGGCCGGCTCGGTGCGCCTCGTGGTCGTGGGCTTGGGCGGCTTGGTCGTCCTGGCGACGGACCAGCCGTTCACCATGCTGGCGATGCTGGTGGCCGCCGGCATGTTCGCCTATGGCGCTGCGACGGCGCTGTTCGTCTGGATGACGCGGTGGGGACCGGCCAAGCCCTGACGCGGCGGGCGTAGCGACCTTCTGTCCACACGTCACAGGCGGGTTGCATTGCCCACGGTTGCGCCATCCGCTACGAAAACGGACATGAGCAGAGATCGCGACAAGCATTCCCTTCCGGCCCGCTCCAATAGCCGGCCCGCCCCCCGCGCGCACACCATCCACGTGCGCGGCGCGCGCGAGCACAACTTGAAGAACGTCGATCTCGAGATCCCCCGGGATGCGTTGATCGTGTTCACCGGCCTGTCGGG
>JANOKV010000522.1:0-4411 GCA_031419415.1 Hyphomicrobiales bacterium
TTCATGGGTGTCGCCGGTCGACAGGCGGGAGACCACTCCGTTGATCGGCGTCGTCACGTCGACGCTTCCCAGATAGGTAAAGCGATAATTCACATCGATGAGCACGCCCGGCGAGACCGCCAAGCTGGCGCCGGCCATCAAAGCGCCCGCCGCTGAGACTTCACTCGCTTTGCTCGTCGCGCTGATGGTCGTTGTGGGCACGATGATCGCACCGGCCCCATCGACAACTGTCACCGTTTCCGTATGTCGGCGATCGACATCGCGCAGTGCAAAGCCCGCGCCGATGCCGATGTAGGGCGTGAAACGACCCCGATCCGTCAAATCCCAGTAGAGATTGACGAGACCCACCGTGTTGCGCAGTGTGTTGTGCTCATTGACCGTTCCGCGAACGGTGTTGCCCGTCGCCACCGGCGGGGCCGGCAAGGGGGGGAACTGCGCGTAGGAGTAGGCGCCCGACGCTTCAACCTCGTTGGCCGTGCGCCAATCGATCGTGACATCACCACGCAGACGGGGGCTCAAATAGAGGCCGGCGCCGAGGCCACCCGACACGAACGTATCCATATCGCTCGCAAACCACGACGAACTCGACGCGAAGGGTGCGATGCTATCGGCCAGACCGTAGACGAGCCCGCGTTCCGACATGCCCCCTTCATTGACGAGGCCGAGCCCCAGGTCCGCGCGCACATACCAACGAAAGGTCTCGTGCACAGGCATCGGCGCTGGCACCGGGACACCCGAGGCGTAGTCTTTCACGCCACCACGTCCCCTCGCGAAGTCCGCAGCACTCGCCACCGTAGAGGCGAGCACACTGAGCAGCACGGAGAGGCAGGCCTTGTTGGCTTTCATCGCAGTCGATTCCTCGGAATAGGCCGGCGCGCCGGGGCGCGGCCAAATTTGACTGAATTCCAATCCAAAAGAGAATGGAACGGCACTGCTCACACAGCGCCAGTCGTCGACACCAGACAAGGAACGCAACAGGCACTCGTGCTCTCGCACGTGGGAGTTCGACCCCCGGGCGCCAGACGGCACACCGGGTGGTCGATCTCAGTGGCGACCCGGTACGCGGGACGAAGGATCGCCTATGGCCTTGGGCGCGCGATTGCAGCACCCGATTTCTTTGCCTCGATTGGCGTGCCGAGCCGAAGGGGCCCGACGCGAACCGGCAAATAAACTCGTTGGACGCCAAGATCGCCCAGAAGAATTAAAAAGCCTTTAAGTCCCGTGGCGGCTCGGGACGATCCCCGGAGCGGCAGGGGGGAGGCCATGCAAAGGCGACCCACGGGTCTGTCCGTGGCTCCATCGGGCTGATCTCTGGCAGAACTCCCAGGCGTCAGGCAGCCTCGGCGGCCTTGCGCACGGCATCGACGATCTCGCCGACGACGCTGTTGACGAGGCCTTCGTCGTCACCTTCGGCCATCACACGGATTAGCGCTTCTGTGCCGGACGGGCGAATGACCAGGCGTCCGGACGTTCCGAGCCGTTCCTCGGCATCCTTGATGACCCGAAGAACACTGGCATTTTCGAGCGGCTTGCCTTCGGTGTAGCGGACGTTCTTCAGGACCTGCGGCAACGGCTCGAAGCGCCGGCAGACCTCGCTGACGGGACGGCCCGACGATACCACTGCGGCCAGGATCTGGAGCGCGGAGACGAGACCGTCTCCCGTCGTGGTGAAGTCCGACAGAACGATGTGGCCGGACTGTTCACCGCCAAAATTATAGCCGTGCTTGCGCATGTGCTCGACGACATAGCGGTCGCCGACCGCCGTGCGCGCCATAGACAGCCCCACTTCGTGCAAATAACGTTCGAGGCCGAGGTTCGACATCACCGTGGTGACGATGCCGCCACCGGTCAGCCGTCCACGCCGGTGCCCACTCTCTGCGATGACGGCCATCAACTGATCGCCATCGACCACCTGCGCCTTTTCGTCGACGATGACGACGCGATCCGCGTCCCCGTCAAGGGCGATGCCGATGTCGGCGCGCACCTCGCGAACCTTGTCGATGAGCGCTTCGGGATCGGTCGAGCCGCAGTTCAGATTGATGTTGCGGCCGTTGGGTTCGACGCCGAGCTTGATGACTTCGGCGCCCAACTCCCACAGCGCCTCGGGTGCGACCTTGTAGGCGGCCCCGTTGGCGCAATCTATGACGATGCGCAGTCCGTCGAGACGAATGCTACGTGGCAGTGTGCGCTTGGCGAATTCGATATAGCGTTCCTGGGCGCTCTCGACCCGCGTGGCACGACCGATTTGATCGGCCGACGCCAAGAGATCTTCAGTATTCGCGGCCATCAGTGTTTCAATTTCGATTTCGGTTTCGTCGGACAGTTTGTAGCCGTCGGGATCGAAAAACTTGATGCCGTTGTCCTCGTAAGGATTGTGCGAAGCGGAAATCATCACGCCGACGTCGGCCCGCAGGGACCGCGTCAGCATAGCGACCGCCGGCGTCGGCATCGGTCCGAGCTGGAACACGTCCACACCCACGGCCGTGAAGCCCGACATCATCGCCGTTTCGATCATGTAGCCCGACAGCCGCGTATCCTTGCCGATCACGGCGCGGTGGCGGTGTGTGCCCTTCTTGGAGAAAACGCGACCCGCCGCCATACCCACCTTGAGGGCGATCTCGGATGTCATCGGGTGTTTGTTGGCCAGGCCACGAATGCCATCTGTGCCGAAATAGCGGCGCGACATGGGTTTTCCTCACTTCTCGATCATCCGGACTCGCCGTCACGACGCAGCTTATCAACATCTCATTACCGCAGCAGCCCGCTTGCCGCCAAGGCAGACGCGACACTTCTTCCCGAGATTTCAATGAGAGGCGCGAAAGCCCTCGGGGAGCCGCTCGGCTTTTGCATTTCCCAAGCGGCTTTTTCCGGGCATGCTCGCTGTCCTGAACAGATCGAGGGGAGAACGGCCATGGCGCTCAAAATCTACGGCCAGCCCAAGAGCCGCGCCGTTCGTGTCATCTGGATGGCCGAGGAACTCGCTATCCCTTACGAAAACGTACCCGTGACGATGGCCGACAAGGCCCACAAGCAGCCAGCCTATACGTCGATCAATCCGAACGCCCGCTTGCCCGCCATCGACGACGACGGCTTCCGGATGTCGGAGTCGTTGGCCATCAACTACTATCTGGCCAAAAAACATGGCAAGTTCGCGCCGCGCAACCTGCAAGAAGAAGCCCAGTGCGTGCAGTGGTCGCTGTGGACCGTCTTCGAGATCGACAAGCAGGTGAACGACTGGGCCGCGCACGATCACATTCTGCCGGAAGCCCAGCGAGACCCGGCCAAGCTGAAATCAGCCCTCGAAGTCCTAGCCGTGCCGTTCAGCGTTCTCGACAATGTGCTCGGATCCAAGGCCTTCCTGCTCGGGTCGGAATTTTCCGTTGCCGATCTCAACGTGGCCTCGGCGCTCTACCGTTGCAACAACATGAATTTCGGGGCGCAGAAGAACTTGGCGCGTTGGTTCAAGGCGTGTTGGGACCGCCCTGCCGCCAAAAAGGCCCGCCAAATTCGCGAATCTTCCTGAGCCTGACCAAGGAGACCCCCATGCCGCTCGCCCAGATGCTCGAGACGTTTGCGGCGGCCGTGGCCGCCAACGACGGCCATGCGCTCGCCGCCCTATTCACCCCCGACGGCGTCTACGATGATTACTTTTTTGGCCCGTCCAAGCCGGGCCGCAACGGGATCGTCGACATGCTCGCGCATTTCCACGAAGGCGGTCAGAATTTCCAGTGGGAGTTCTTCGACGTCGTCGAAACCGGCTCCCTGGGATACGCCGGTTATCGGTTCAGCTACGACGCGACGCTACCCGATGCCAAGGGTGCGCGGGTCGTCTTCGAGGGGATCAGCCGGTTCGATCTCTCTGGCGGCCAGATCAAGCGCTATTCGGAGGTGTTTGATCGGGGCATGGCCCTGGCGCAACTCGATTTTGCGCCGGAGCGGATCAAGAAGATCGCACTGCGGTATGCCAGCGGCCAAAAGGCGCGCGCGGAAGCGGCGCGGCACCTCAAAGCGGCAAGATGAGGCACAGCGGGCCGCCCAACCCAACACACAAATGCGAATGTCGAAGCCGGCGGTGGCTGCGCCACCCCCTGTTCACCGTGCCCACAGCTTTCATGTCGCGTTCATGACAGGAGGGTTTATGTGACAGTGTGGTGACATAGGGCGGGTGAGAGGCGCGGATGGTAGACGTGGCGAGTAGCGTGACGGGCTCCGGCGACGGCATTGGCCCGCGCTGGTATTCGGCCCGTCTGTCGACGCCGCGCAAGCTGTCGTCGCGGACCGTTCAGGCCATCTGCGCCGTGGTGCTCGGCGGCATCGCCCTTTCATTCTGGTGGTACGAAGGCGTCTTCACGAACGTCGTCTTTACGGCAGCCGTCACGGCGGCATTGGCGGGCCTGCTCGCCGCCGCGAC
>JANOKV010000523.1:0-7229 GCA_031419415.1 Hyphomicrobiales bacterium
CGCCCCGCGTGGGGTCGCCCATGCCGGACGGTGGCGACGATCCCCACCTGTCCCCAGCTCCAGCCGACGGTGCCAATGCCGGCTGCGTCGCGCACGATGGAATGGCGTCCGTCCGCCGCAACGAGGAGGTGGCCCGAAACACGGCGGCCATCCGCCAGTCCTACCGTCCCGCGTGCCGGCCCGATGTCGATCTGCGCAACCTCCCCGGTCATCAAAACGATGTTCGATTTGGTCTCGACGGCGGCATGCAGCGCGGCGTGCAGCTCCGGCGCAGGCACGATCCACGTCGCGGGATCGCCTGTGGCGGTCGCGTTGTCATAGCTAAGCAGGACCGGCCGGATCGCATGATCGAGCGCGGAATCGGTAATGTCGATCGTACTGACGGGCTGTGCGTGCGCGGCTATGGCGGGCCAAACCCCGATGGCTTCGAGCAGGGTCTTGGAGGCGGCAGCGATCGCGAAAGCGCGCGGGTCGCGGGCGCGCGCTGGCGGGTCCGAGGGTCGCTTGCGCTCAACGACAGTGATGCGAACATCAGCACCCAGCAGCCGATCGAGACTCAGAGCGAGCGCTAAGCCAACATGGCTCCCTCCGGCGATGAGAACGTCGCTGATCGGTTCTGCGATCATACCTGGGCCTCGCTCTTCGCACGGTCGTGTCAGGCTCTGGTGCCTTGCTCCAAGGTGGTCTTGACGGCGTGCCGGCTGCGCGCGTAAAGCGCAAGCCACCCTAGTCGCCGCCGCTGTGAAACGGAACCCGATGCCGGCCAAAAAAGTCAAAACGCCCAAGGCGATCGATCAGCTCATCTCGATTCTCGATCTCGAGCGGCTGGAGCAGAACCTGTTTCGCGGACGCGGACCGCGCGTGGGATGGCAGCGGGTCTATGGTGGCGAGGTGCTGGGCCAGGCCTTGGTCGCCGCTGTTCGCACCGTTCCAGATGACCGTCTGGCGCATTCTGCACACGGCTACTTCCTGCTCGGGGGCGATCCGGCCGAACCCATCGTCTACGATGTCGAGCGGGTGCGCGATGGCGGCAGTTTCAGCACGCGGCGGGTGACGGCGATCCAACACGGGCGCGCGATCTTCGTCATGAGCGTGTCCTTCCACAAGTTCGAAACGAGCCTCGATCATCACGGCGTCATGCCCGATGTCCCCCCGCCGGAGGACCTGCCCAACGAGAAAGAACTCTTGGCGCAATTGTTGCCCCATCTGCCGGCGAACATGCGCAGCTACTGGGAGCGCGAGCGCCCGATCGAATTGCGTCCCGTCGACGCCACGCGCTATTTCGACCGTGAAAAGCGCGCGCCCGTCCAGCACATCTGGATGCGCGCCAATGGCCGTCTTCCCGACGCCGCGCCGCTGCATCAGTGCGTTCTGGCCTACGCGTCGGATTTTACGTTGCTCGACACGGCCCTCATTGCGCACGGCAAACTGTCGTTCGATGCCGATATTCAACTCGCGAGCCTCGATCATGCCATGTGGTTTCACCGGCCGTTTCGCGCGGACGAATGGCTGCTCTATGCCCAGGACAGCCCCAATGCTTACGGTGCGCGCGCATTGGCACGGGGGAGCGTGTTCACGCGAGATGGCGTGCTCGTCGCCTCGGTGGCCCAAGAAGGCTTGATGCGCCAGAGGGCGACGGATTACGTGGTCAGCTGAAGTGGTGAGGCGCCTACCAGCGCAGCGCAGCCGCCGCGGCGATGGCCGTGGGAGCTTCGCGGTCAAAGAGGCGGGCGAGATTGTCAGAATCGATCACGCCCGCGACCATCAGCTCGTCGCGATGAATCCCGGAGGTGATGAACAGGGCATCGACGCCCGCGTTTCGCGCGGCAGCCAGATCCGTTCGCACCGAGTCGCCGATGCCGAGAATGCGTTCCGTCCGCACCGCGCCGCCGCGTTTTTCTTCGGCGATCTGACGCGCCGTGCCATAGGCGACCGGATGCGGTTTGCCCGCCCAGAAGACCGTTCCACCCATGTTTTCGTAGAGTGCCGCGATGGCGCCGGCACACGGCAACAGGTCGTCACCGACGTGCACGGCCAGATCCGGATTGACGCAGACGAACGGCAAGTTCCGCGCCCGCGCCCGTTCGAGCAGGCCGATATAGTCTTGCGGCGTCTGGCGTCGATCATCGACGAGACCCGTACAGGCGACGGCGTCGGCATCCTCGATGGCGGCGTCCGGCAGGGCGAGCGTGGAGAAAAACGATCCATCGCGCAGCGCCGGCCCGATGCGATGCACCCGGCCGTAGCCCTGCGCGCGAATGTGGGCGAGCCCCAGATCGCCCGAGGACAGGATCGCGTCCCAGGCCGTGCGCACGACGTGCTTGCTGTCGAGCACATGCGCCAATGCGGCAGCCGGCGAGGGCGCATTGGTGACCAGAACGACGGTGCCGCCTTTCTGGCGAAACCGCGTCAAAGCCTCGTTTGCGGCGGGGAAGGCGCGATTGCCGTCGTGGAGCACGCCCCAGATGTCGCACAAAAGGACATCGTATGCGTCCAAGAGATCGCCCAGAGTATCGAGAATGGGCGGAAGTCGCGTGTCCGTCATTTCATTGCCAGATGCAGAATGCCATGTTGCGGTCGAGAGGCCGAGGAGACCCGCCGATGCAGTTGTCTTACGCACAGAACCTCGAAGATTACCATCTGGATCTGGTGTTTCCAGGCGCGACAGGCACTTACGTCGATGTCGGCGGGGGGCATCCGGTGGCCGACAACGTGTCCTTCTGGTTCTACCTGAAAGGCTGGCGCGGCCTCGTCATCGAGCCCCAGGATGCGTTGGCGCGCCTTTATGCCGGCACGCGGCCGCGCGATCGTGTCGTGTCCACCTTGGCTGGGCGGAGTGACGGTGAGCTCGCGTTCCACGAAGTCGAGGGGATGCATGGGCTGTCGAGTATGGTCGCCGCCAACGCCGATCGGGCGCGGGAGTTGGCGGCCACCGTTCGGATCACGGTCAAGCCGGTTGCTCGGTTGTCGCGCCTCATCGACGAGGCTGGAATCTCCACCATCGACTTTCTGAAAATCGATGTCGAAGGCGCCGAGGCCGACGTCCTCGCAGGGCTCGACTTGGCGCAGCATCGTCCGCGCGTGATCGTCGTGGAGGCCATCAATCCCAACAATCTCGATGCGGACACGGCCGCCTGGGAACCGATGCTGACCGAGGCGCGCTATCAGTTCCGATTGTTCGATGGCCTCAATCGGTTTTACGTGGCCGATGAGTGCGCCCAGTTGAAAGCACTTTTGCCCGAGAAGCCCGCGCCGTGGAACACGGTCGCTCACTTGTGGGATTGCGGCAGGGCCGGTGTCGAGGCGACCCACCCGGACAAGGCGTTGGCCGACATTCTAGCCGCTGGGCTCTATGCCGAACTTCCCCTGTTGCCGACCGAATTGTTGGCCCGCCTCGTGGCGCGTGGACTTCTGGCGCTGGGTCGAGCAGATACGCCCGCGGAACGGGCGGCACTTCTTGGGACACTGGATGTCCCCCGACGCGAAGAGAACGCGGTATCGATGCCATCGCTTCTCGCCAGTGACCAGGTGCGGGCCGCTCTGGGCCGCATCGCCTGCATGTACGACGGCGGGCACATCACGAGCTGAGCGCGGTGGACTTCTCCGATCAGCGCGCCTATTTTTTGAGCCCAGTTACCGGAAACGAGCTGTGGTCGACCCGATCTCCGGGCTCGAGGCCAATGCGTTTGGCTGTACCTGCGGTCAGCTCGAGCACGGCGGCCACAGCGCCGCCCGAAGTAATCGTGCGTTCCGAGAATGGCTCGGTTCCCGCTTCGATACGATGCACGAGCCCGTCGGCGCGAATAAAGACCATGTCGAGCGAGATGTAGGTATTGCGCATCCACATCGCGGCTTCTTGTGGTGGCAGGTAGTGAAACAACATGCCAGCATCGTCCGCCATCGTCCGGCGAAACATCAAGCCGCGTGCTTTTTCTTCGGGCGTTTCGGCGATCTCGATGCCGAAAACGTGGCTCCCGGTCCGCGTGATGAGGGTGAGTTTATCGCGGCGCATTTCCGCCCAACCGGTGGTTGCGGCCATTATGCCGAACGACAGCACCAAAACAACGAGCAGGGCCGCGCGGTGCGCGGCCCTGCTGAAAGAGATGTGCAAGCCCGGAGTCGACGTTTCAGTGCGACGATGGCAGGCTCGTCGGTGCGCCGTCGGGACGAAGATCGGCTGCCATGCAACCTTTCTCGCCCATGCCCCACCGAACCTGAACGACTTGGCCGGGGCGCAGCTCGGTGAAACCGAAGCGACGCAGCGTTTCCATATGCACGAAGACATCCGGTGTTCCCTCGCCGCGTGTCAGGAAACCGAAGCCTCGCACGCGGTTGAACCATTTGACCATCGCCCGTTCCCACTCACTCTCGGGATCGACGACGACATGGGTGCGCTGCGGGAGTTGCGACGGATGAACCGCCGTGCTCTCGTCCATGCTGATGATGCGGAAGGCCTGCATGCCCTTCGGCCGCTTCAGCACTTGAGCGTGCAGCCGCGCACCCTCGTAAGCCGTTTGGTAGCCTCCAGCCCTGAGACAGGTCACGTGCAACAGCACGTCGGGCAGGCCATTGTCCGGCACGATAAACCCATAACCCTTGGAGGCATCGAACCATTTGATCGAGCCCGCGATCTCGAAAACTTCGAGGCCGCCCGTCTCATCGAGGGTCAGCGCATCCTTTTCGGGACTCGCTACAGCCGCAAACTCCGGCGGCACCTTCGTAAAATCCCCCATCCCTACCCCGCTACATTACCTGAAAACTTCATGAGGCTGCCGGCAGTTCCGCTAACGTCACCGACAGTCGCCGCAGCGCCACAAAAACCTCCGAAATTGCCCCCTCGGCGGCTCTGCTCACTGCAACGCGACGGAACATATGCCGGGCGAATCGTCAGCGTCAATGCCAGCCCGAATGTAGGCCTTTGCGGGTCCAAAACAGACCCTGTCGTGAGAATTTCACGCGGCAGGCTATCCCTTGGGAATATAAATTAAAAACACCCGATCGGAGCGGCGACGAAAGCGAGGCTTCGAATGTGGTGGATAAGAATGGCAGGCCCCGGCAAAGTGATCCGCACGGTGGGTCGTTCGAGACAAAAACAGGCCGAATCACCTGGCGAAGGCAGCCAATCAGTCGGATTATTTCGAAGCCGTGAATCTGGCAGCCTCGAGGTTCGTCCACAGGCCTATCCACAGTTCGTGTATAACGTCGTTCAACAGAATGATTGCCACTCCGCCGGATCGAAAAGAGTGGCCCATTGGCAACATCTTTGGGGACGCGATCTGCTCGCTCATGATAAACGCACCCTTTGAACGTCGCGAACCCCGGGAGTTCCCATGCGCTATCTCCACACCATGGTCCGTGTCACGGACATCGACCAGAGCCTCGATTTTTACGTCACGAAGTTCGGAATGAAAGAAGTCCGGCGGGTGACCAGTGAGGCCGGTCGATACACGCTCGTTTTTCTAGCCGCGACGGAAGACGAAGCGCGCGGCGTCACCGACCGCAGCCCTTTACTCGAGCTGACCTATAATTGGGATCCCGAGACCTATACGGGCGGACGCAATTTTGGCCATCTCGCGTTCGAGGTCGACGACATCTATGCGACCTGTGATCGCCTCATGAAGGCCGGCGTGATTATCAATCGCCCCCCCAGGGACGGCCGCATGGCATTCGTGCGGTCGCCGGATGCCGTGTCGATCGAGATTCTCCAGAAAGGCGAGTCCAAACCCAAGCAGGAACCCTGGGCGTCGATGGCCAATACCGGCGTCTGGTAATCGAGGAGAGGAGATACGCCCTCGCTCTAACCAGGGATGGAGCTTGCGCGCGGATCGCCATCTGAGGAATGCATCGCGTGCCCAACGTAGCGGTCATCGGCGGCGGCCCATCTGGATTGATGGCCGCCGATGTCATCTCGGCCGTCGGCATTGGCGTCACGGTCTATGACCGGATGCCGACTTTCGGTCGCAAGTTCCTGATGGCGGGCCGTGGCGGGCTCAATCTCACGCACTCCGAACCATTGGAACTCTTCCTCACTCGGTATGGCGCTGCGCGGTCATGGTTGGAACCCCATCTTCAGGCGTTTCCGCCCGAGCGCGTCCTCGCTTGGGCGCATGACCTCGGGCAGAAGACGTTCGTCGGCTCGAGTGGGCGCGTATTTCCCACGGCGATGAAAGCCTCGCCCCTGCTGCGGGCTTGGATCACCCGCCTCAGCAGTCGCGGCGTCGTTTTCGCGACCGCACATCGATGGACAGGCTTCGAGGCCCCGGGGCAGTTGCGCTTCGAAACGCGCGAGGGTCTAAGTCTCGCCGAAGCTTCGGCTACAGTGCTGGCTCTGGGCGGCGCAAGCTGGCCACGGTTGGGGTCGGATGGGGGATGGCTCGACGGTCTCGCTGCCCAGGGGGTGGTCATTCATCCTCTCGTTCCGGCAAACTGTGGTGTGCGTATCGCCTGGTCGGAACGCTTCACGGCGCGCCATGTCGGGACACCACTGAAGCGTATTGCCCTGACCCTGGCCGGCCGTCGAGTGCGTGGTGAAGTGGTGATTTCCGCGACCGGTCTCGAGGGCGGGGTCGTTTACGCACTGACGCCCGAGATCCGGCGTCTGCTCGCCAGCGGCGAAAGCGTTTCTCTCGAAATCGATCTGCGCCCCGATGAAGCACTTTCGCCCCTGACCGATCGCCTGTCACGGGCCCGCGGCAAGCAATCGATGTCGACGTTCTTGGCCCGCGCGATCGATCTGGCGCCGGCTGGTCGGAGTCTGTTGTTCGAGGCCGCGGGGCGCACGCTGCCAACGGCGCCCGATGCTCTGGCGCGTTTGATCAAGGGCGTTTCGGTCACCATTGAGGGTCTGGCCAGCCTCGACCGCGCCATCTCGACGGCCGGTGGCGTGGCCACGAGCGAAATCGATTCTGAGATGATGTTGCGCCGCATGCCCGGCGTGTTCGTGGCGGGCGAGATGCTCGATTGGGAAGGTCCTACTGGGGGATATCTCCTCCAAGGCGCGTTCGCGACGGGCTTTGCCGCGGGTCACGGCGTCTTGCACCACCTCGGGCGATGACCGCGAAGCCCGCATCGACGTTGACCCCAAACGCGCAATCGCCATTATGGTTCCCTGGACATCCAGAGGATCGACATCCGCCATGCCCGTCATCAATCGAATTGCCGAACTGCAGGATGAAATCGTCGCGTGGCGCCGGGACATGCACGAGCATCCGGAATTGCTTTACGAGGTG
>JANOKV010000524.1:0-5066 GCA_031419415.1 Hyphomicrobiales bacterium
CCGCGATCCAGCGGTTTCGATTTACACACTGGTGCACGAGGGCCGCGACGAAGGGCTGCTCGAGCTCGATTTTCGCGTACAGCGACAATGCGAGCTGGCGTTTTTCGGGGTCACGGCCCCCTTGATCGGATGCGGCGCGGCACGCCATTTGATGCAGCACGCCATCACCGAGACCTGGAACCGGCCAGTGGACCGCTTCTGGGTCCACACCTGCACCGGCGACCATCCGTCAGCGCCGGTATTTTACCAGCGCTCGGGCTTCGTCACCTATCGCACCGGCATCGAAATCGCCGACGATCCCCGGCTCGACGGTCTACTGCCCGAGACGGCCGCCCCCCATGTGCCACTGATCCGCGAGCGCCAAGGGTCAGGCCGAGCCTGACCCCTGCGCCTTCGGCAAATCGCCCTACTTCTTCTCGGACGGCGAAACGGCTTCCTTGGCCTTGTCGACAGCCGCGCCAGCGGCCTCTTTCGCCTTGTCGTAGGCGGGCCCAGCCTTCTCTTTGACCACTTCGGCGGCATCCTTGGCCGTTTCCGTAGACCGATCGGTCAGCTCGCGCGCCTTCTCCTTGCTCCGGTCGAGCAGGGACTTGGGCGGTTCGCTCCGCTTGTAGGGCTCGACAGCCGCCAACACGTCCTTCGTGGCGATCGGCAAGACGATACGCGACACCCCGTTCTTCTGCGTGAATTGCAGCGCGCCGTAATGAATGCCGATCCTTTTCTCGCCCAAGCTCAGAAACCCGCCAACGCCCATAATGACGCCGACCACCTGATTGCTGGACGACAAGATCAAATCCTCGATATCGCCGATGATCTGGCCTTCACGATTATGGACTTTCGCGCCGATCAAGCGATCGCGGGCCAAGGTCTGGCCAGGCGCCTGGGCTTTGATGAAGCCCGGCGGAATGGCGGCGGTCTTTGCCTGCGCGGGCGTCCCGGCTGGCGTCGGTGGGGTCTGCTGCGCCAGAGCCGCACCACTTGCGAGCAGTGCGCTGCCGGCGATGAGGCCGATCAGGGTCTTGTGCATGGGTCTCTTTTCCGATGGTTCGAGGTGCGATTGCGGCGTGATCCGACCGTCGTTGCGTCAGCCAGTGCGGCCTCCAGCAGCAGCGGGCGCGGTGCATAACGCGGATCAATGGCCGCAGCAAGGCCGTCCAGTTCCCAATCAGCGGAAAAATTACGCTGAAACAGCGGGCTGGCCCGCCTGCGGCGGTTACGCGAACCGGGTGAAAACACGCCCACGAACATTGCGGCGGCGGGCCTACTCGGCTAAGATTGCGCCACGCACGAACAACGGCGAAAAAGGCGAAAAACGGCGTGGCGGACGACACCGACGGAACGACTGGAAATAGCGACGGCCCCAAGGGTCACAACGAAATCCGTCCCATTACGATTGCCGAGGAAATGAAGCGCAGCTACCTCGATTACGCGATGAGCGTAATCGTGTCGCGCGCCCTTCCTGACGTGCGCGACGGCTTGAAGCCCGTGCACAGACGCATTCTCTACGCCATGCACGGCTTGAACCTCGGCTGGAACCGCAAGCACATCAAGGCGGCCAAGGTCGTGGGCGAAGTGATGGGCGACTATCACCCCCACGGCGACCTCGCCATCTACGATGCGCTCGTGCGTATGGCGCAGGATTTCTCGATGCGCGTGCCGCTGGTCGACGGCCAGGGCAACTTCGGTTCCGTGGATGGCGATCCGCCAGCCTCCATGCGGTACACCGAGGTGCGTCTGAAAAAAATCACGGCTTCACTGCTGGCGGACCTCGACAAAGACACGGTCTCCTTCCGACCCAACTATGACGACCGCGTGCAAGAGCCGACCGTGTTGCCCGCCGCATTCCCCAATCTTCTCGTCAATGGCGCGGGCGGCATCGCCGTCGGCATGGCGACCAATATTCCGCCGCACAATCTGGGCGAGGTGATCGACGCCTGCATCGCCCACCTCGACAACCGCGAGATCACGCTCGAAGAGCTGACTAACATCGTGCCGGGGCCCGACTTCCCGACAGGGGCGACCATCCTGGGTCGCGCCGGCATTCTGGCCGCCTACCACAAAGGTCGCGGCAGCATCCTGCTGCGCGCCAGGGTGCATACGGAGGATATCCGCAAAGATCGCGAAGCGCTGATCGTCACGGCCATTCCCTATCAGGTCAACAAGCGCGTTCTGATCGAGAAAATGGCCGATCTGGTGCGCGAGAAGCGCATCGAGGGCATTGCCGATATCTGGGACGAGTCCAATCGCGAAGGCATGCGCATCGTCATCGAGCTGAAGCGCGATGCCATGGCCGAGGTCGTCCTCAACCAACTCTGGCGCTTCACGGACCTACAGACCACGTTCGGCGCCAACATGATCGCGCTCAACGGCGGGCGTCCCGAGCAGCTCAACCTGCGCGATATGATCACCGCCTTCACTGCTTTCCGCGAAGAAGTGGTCAGCCGACGCATCAAATTCTTGCTCACCAAAGCGCGCACACGGGCGCATGTGCTCGTCGGCCTCGCCATCGCCGTCGCCAATATCGACGAAGTGATCCGCCTGATCCGTGGATCGGCCTCCCCCGCCGAAGCGAAAGAGGCTTTGAAGGCGCGCGATTGGCCGGCCAAAGACATGGCGCCGCTGATCGATTTGATTGCCGATCCGCGACACAAATTGACCGAAGACGGCACCTATCGCCTCTCCGAGGAACAGGCCTCTGCGATCCTGGCCCTGACGCTGTCGCGTCTGACGGCGCTCGGCGCCAATGAAATCGGCGATGAGCTCAAAACGCTTGCTGAGGAAATTCGCGATTACCTCGACATTCTGGCCTCACGCGCGCGCATCGTCGCCATCATCAAGACCGAGCTGTCGGAGATCAAAGCCGAGTTCGCGACGCCGCGTCAGACCGAAATCCTCGACATGGAAGGCGACGTCGATGACGAGGACCTGATCCAGCGCGAAGACTGCGTCGTCACCGTCAGCCTCAAGGGCTATATCAAGCGCGTTCCGCTCTCGACCTACCGCGCACAGCGTCGGGGCGGCAAGGGTCGTTCCGGGATGTCGCCGCGCGACGAGGATGTGGTCACTCAGCTCTTCGTCGCCTCGACGCACACGCCGCTCCTCTTCTTCTCGTCACGCGGCATGTGCTACCGCATGAAAGTCTGGCGTCTACCCGCAGGCACGCCGCAATCGCTCGGCAAAGCGTTGGTCAATCTGCTGCCGCTCGAAGACGGCGAGATCATCACCACCATTCTGCCGCTGCCCGAGGACCAACAGTCCTGGGGCACGCTCGAGCTGATGTTTGCGACGCGGCGCGGCAATGTCCGCCGCAACAGTCTCGCCGATTTCGAGAACATCAATCGCAACGGCAAGATTGCGATGAAACTCGACGGCGTCGGCAAAGCCGTCGAGAACGGTGGCGCTGCGACCGACAGCAAGGACGCCAGCGCACCCGAAGACACCGAGGCCGAAGCCGAGGAAATCGAGGCCGACAGCATCGTCGGCGTCGCCATCTGTTCGGCCCACGACGATGTGCTGCTGACCACGGCGCTGGGTCAAGCCATCCGCTTCCAGGTCGACGACGTGCGCATCTTCAAGGGCCGCGATTCCACGGGCGTGCGCGGCGTTCGTCTCGAAGAGGACGATAACGTCATCTCGATGACGATCCTGCATCACGTCGATGCGAGCCCTGCTGAACGGGCCGCCTATTTGAAACAAGCCGCCGCCATCCGCCGCGCGCAGACCGGCGAGACGATCGAGGGTGAGACGGGCGCCTCTATCGAGACGGAGGAAGGCGACACCGGCGTTGCCGAATTGACGTCGGAACGCTACGCCGAGCTGGGCGGGCGCGAGCAGTTCGTCCTCACCTTGTCGGATCGTGGCTTTGGCAAGCGTACCTCGAGCTACGAATATCGCGTCTCGGGTCGTGGCGGCAAAGGCATCGCCGCCATGATCGTCAACGACCGCAACGGACGCCTCGTCGCCTCGTTCCCGGTCGACTCGTCGGATCAGATCATGATGGTGACGGATCGCGGCCAGCTCATTCGCTGTCCGGTCGATGACGTGCGCATCGCGGGTCGCAACACCCAAGGCGTGCGCGTCTTCCGGCCCGACGCCGACGAGTCGGTCGTCTCAGTCGAGCGCATTCCCGACGACGGCTCGACCAATGGCGAAGACGGCGCCGACGCGGGCGATACCGAAATTAGCCCCCAAGACTGAGGCCGAGGGCGCGGCTGATCACCCGCGCCCCACCACGCTCTAGTAGACCTCGCTGCCGGACCATAGCAGCCGGGGCTGGGTAACGATCGTGGGATCGGCTGCCACCTCAGCGCCTCCATTCGCTTTAGATGTCGCCACGGGCGGTCCCGATGCTCGATCAGGACTAGGCACTGCCGTTTGCACAGATTTGGCGCTGTTTGGCGCCAGCCGCGCCATGGCCGTTCCAAAGCAGCGGTCGAGCGCTGCGCACCTGCTCTGTGCGGAAGGATGTGTCGCCGTTGCGGGCCGCCCGCCGAACGACCTGCAGATATGTTGCAGGCTCGCCCGGCTGAACCACCCGTCGGCGACCCCGCGATTGACCGCCCAGCAGTCCGCGCCGAGCTCGCTCGCCCCCACGCGATGGTGGCCACACTCGTGCGCATAAACGAACATCTGCACAATGCTGGGTTGGCGTCCGATCAACACAGGATTGATGAGCAGCAGGCGTTGTGCTGGCACCGCGACGCCGAGATTTGGCAAATCACGATCCATACGTGTGCGGACATTATCGCACGTCATTCGGCGTCCCGCGACTTCGAAACTGCCGTCTGCGCCCACGCGCGCCGCCTGGGCAGCTGCTCCCGTCGCGGTCAGGACACCGACGCCTGCCGCAATAAAAAGAGAAACGCACCGCGATATGCGCATTGGCGACCCCCTGTTTCAATGCCACCCGATTTCCTCGAGAAACGCGGCAGAATTGTTCGAATTGGGGCGCGTGCTCGAGACGCAAGTGCGTCGTATTTGCGCGAGCGACGAAACGGATGCTAGGCTTCGCTTCGCAAGCAGCAAGGGTGAGCGGGGGCTCGGTCGTGGGTCATTTCAATTGTGTG
>JANOKV010000525.1:0-2587 GCA_031419415.1 Hyphomicrobiales bacterium
TGATCGCACTTGCTTGCAGGGCGCGGCGAGACGGACTAGTCAAGATTGCAGCTCTGTTGCTCTGTCCGAGGAGTTCCGTGATGGCATTGACGCTCGATGGTGATTTGATCCTGGCAGGCGCGGGAAACATGGGCGGCGCCATGCTGGCCGGTTGGCTCGAGCGCGGCTTGGATGCCAAGCGCATCCTGGTGCAGGACCCTGCACCGCCGGCGCCCATTGCTGCACTTCTGGCTAAGCACGGCATCACGGCCACGGCCGTCATCGAACCGCGCCCGACACCGCCGGCCGTTCTGCTCGTTGCGGTCAAGCCCCAGATTATGGACGACGTGTTTCCGCCTATGGCGCGTCTCGTCGGACCCGATACGGTGGTGCTGTCGATCGCCGCGGGAAAAACCATTGCGGGTTTCGAGAGACACTTGCCCAAGGGGGCCGCCGTCGTTCGCTCGATCCCGAACACCCCGGCGTCCGTTGGGCGGGGCATTACGGTGGCGACGGCGAACCCGTCCGTCACCGCGCGCCAGAAGGCGATGTGCGATGCCCTGCTATCGGCCATCGGTGAGGTCGCCTGGGTCGACGACGAGGCGTTGATCGATCCCGTGACGGCGGTGTCGGGATCAGGCCCGGCATACGTGTTCTATCTGGCGGAATGTTTGGCCGAAGCCGGGGTCAAGGCTGGTCTGGAGCCAGAATTGGCAGCCAAGCTGGCGCGCTGGACGGTGGCGGGCTCCGGCGAGTTGCTGCACCGGTCGGACTTGGCGGCCGGCGTGCTGCGCCAGAACGTGACCTCGCCCAATGGCACCACCTATGCGGCGTTGCAGGTGCTGATGTCCGAAAAGGGCCTGCAACCCATCATGACCGAGGCGATCCTCGCCGCCACGAAACGCTCGCGCGAATTGGCCGGGTGAGGTCGCTGACTGGTCACCCATTGCCGATCCCGCCGCCGCGCTTATGTTAGCGGCTGGAGGACCCTGTCCATGCTCGAAACGACGACGAATGAAGGCCGGATCATCTCGGCAGCGATGGCTCTGGCGGCCGAGAGAAGCTGGTCGGCGATGACGCTCTCGGAGATTGCGGAGCGCGCGTCGGTGACGCTGGTCGATCTGAAGGGCCATTTTGGGTCGAAAGGCGACATTCTGTCGGCGTTCGCGCGACTGGTCGATGATGAGGTTCTGCGGCGCACGCCACCGCGCGCGGCGGCAATGGCCCCTCGGGATGCGTTGTTCGATGTGGTCATGGGCCGGTTCGACGTTCTGGAACCCTATAAAAATGCACTGAAATCCATCGCTTCTGACGCGATGATGGACCCGTTCCGCGTGCCCCCGTTCCTGACGACGCAACGGTGGATGCTTGAAGCCGCCGGCATCTCGGCGCACGGCGTCGACGGCGGATTGCGCGTTGCGGGTCTGGCGGCCGTTTACGCATCCGTGTTTCGCACGTGGCTCGAGGACGACGATGCGGGTCTATCGCGGACGATGGCGGCGTTGGATCGCCGGTTGAGGCGGGGAGAGCAGGCGTTGCATCGCGTGGCCGAAGTGCGTGGGGTCGTGGTGCGGGTGGTAGATACGATTGCGGGCATGTTCGCCAAACGCACGGCGCGCCCGCCGAGTGAGGCGGCGGCAGCATCGCCGCCCCCGACCGCGCCACCATCTGGCGCGCCGATCTGAGGGACTGTCGAAGGGGGAAGGAGAGCATGGCTGGAAGCGACACGCCGCCTGCGGCGCTGATTGGGTTCGACGAGTTCCTGAAGGTGGATATCCGCGTGGGGACCATCGTCGCGGTGGAGGCGTTTCCCGAAGCGCGCAAACCGGCGTTCAAGCTGCGCATCGATTTCGGGACCGAGATCGGGATCAAGAAAAGCTCGGCGCAGATCACCAAACACTATGCGGCAGAGGCTTTGGTTGGCCGTCGTGTCGCGGCCGTGGTGAATTTTCCGCCGCGCCAGATTGGCAAGTTCATGTCCGAAGTTCTGACGCTGGGCTTTCCCGATGACGCGGGCGAAGTGGTGTTGATAGGCCCGGATCTGGATGTGCCGAACGGTGGGCGGCTGTTCTGAGACGATCTACCCGATTGGTCACGCGGCGCAGACGGCGAGCGCGCAATAATGTGTAACGGGAGGGCGGCCGATGTCGCGTGCGTCGCGCTCACCCATCACACGGCGCACAGCCACGCGAAATTGGGGGTGCGCGGATGACGACGGCGCGTCGATAACGGCATCGTCGATGAGCAAGCGATCGAGCTGGGTCGAGAACTCGGGCTCTCCCACGCCATCGAACACGCCCCGGCCTGTCAACTTCAGCGCTGCCTCCTTGGCGACCCACAGGCGCAGGAAAAGATCGCGCGCACGCATGTCCGCGCCGGCAGACCGGATGGCGCGCGCTTCCTCGATCGAGAAATGATCCGCAGCCAGGCGAGCGACGTCGGCGATGGGCACACTTTCCTCCGGTTCCAAATCGACGCCGACACGGGCATCCGGTGAAAAGCCGATCAGCAAGACGTCTCCGCGACCAGCCATCGACACGCCGAGTTCGGGATAAGGGGCGCGCAACCTCGGCCGACCACTCTCGCGGCGCTCGATCAGAATGTCCTG
>JANOKV010000526.1:0-1994 GCA_031419415.1 Hyphomicrobiales bacterium
GGGCGCGGCCCCGAGCTTCGGCGTACACATCGCCGACACCGAGGTCGATCCCGAAACCGGCAAGCTGACGATCACGCGCTACACGGCCATTCAAGACGCGGGCACGGCCATCCATCCAGCCTACGTCGAGGGCCAGTTCCAAGGCGGCGCCGTGCAAGGCATCGGCTGGGCATTGAACGAAGAGTACGTCTACGGCGCCGACGGGAAGCTGCAGAACACCGGCTTCCTCGACTACCGTATGCCGGTCGCGTCCGACCTGCCGATGATCGACACGATCATCGTCGAGGTGCCCAACCCACGCCATCCCTACGGCGTGCGCGGTATCGGCGAGACACCGATCATCCCTCCCATGGCAGCCATCGCATCCGCAGTAGCCCGCGCCACAGGCGTGCGTCTGTTCGAATTGCCGATGTCACCGCCCAAGGTGCTCAAGGCCATGAAGGCAGCCAAGGGCAAATAAGCCCGAGGTTCCTTCGCCGGTGCGAAAAATCGGGCTCGCGCGGAACACCGCGCGGGCCTATTTCTTTGTCGAACGGGAACTCGGATTGGAGGGATCAGCCATGGCCCACGTCGTCCTGATCGGAAATTTGCGCCAGTACACGGGCGGCGTGACCGAGTTGGAGGTTGCGGCCAGTTCCGTGCGCCAGCTCTTTGCGCGGCTCGGTGAAAAATTTCCTGAACTGGCTCCGCACCTGGAAGAGGGCTTGGCTGTTGCCATCGACGGCCAGATTTACCAGGATGCCCTCCTCGAGCCGATCGGCGAGACGAGCGAGGTTCACGTATTGCCGCAGATTGCGGGCGGCTGACACGAGCGACAACGGGAGCACACCATGGATGCCAGCACATTCGAGTCGAAGATGAAGGCCGACGGGTTCGTCGAGATCGAGCGCAAACGCCTCGATCCCCGTCCCGCCAATAGCGCGCACGGCCACGTATGGAACACGCGGGGGCTGATCCTCGACGGTGTCTTCACCATTACGTGTGGTGGCGTCGCGCGGAATTATCGCGCGGGTGAGGTTTTCGAGGTTGCCGCCGACGAGCCGCACTTCGAGGAAGTTGGACCCGCTGGCGTCGAATTGATGGTGGGAAGAAAGTATTGAGCGAGCGGGCGCCGGCTGGCTTCGTTTTTTCTGCACACCGGCGCAGCTCAGCCCCGCGAGTCGGATTTTCCAACGCCGTGGGGCGACGTCCGAGACGCCCCGGAGCTGCGTGACCACTGGCGTGTCGCCTTCCGCTCGATGATCACACTCTTTCTTCCATCACCGGTCACGACGACTGCCGGACTTCTGGCGCGGCCCGCGATGATGCGCTGTCCCTCGGCTGTGATCTGATCGAGAGGCAGACCCAACAGGCTGGCGGCGATCTCCAATTGTTGATCGTGGTCCGATGTGAAGTCTTCAGCGGCCGACAGCGCTTCCTCTAGCGTCGGCGGTTCGTGCCGCACGCTCCGCGCGCCATACTTCGTCATCCAAACACGGCCCATGCGGCGAGCTCCTCTGCATATCTCCCCATGATATGGGGTCTCGCGCGACGCACCATGCATAATTGTGCATTGCAGCATGGCGCATTCAACATGCGGCCTGCGATCGTGGCGGTTGGACCTGGGCCCTCGGCCCCGCTGCTTTCGCTGCGACTGAAGCTGGTCTCCCGTTGGAATTGGGTTAAAACCACCAGTGTGGTTCGAGGACAGGGCGCGCTGGGCGCCGCAGCGATCGATGTCGCGCGACAGTGAGGGAAAAGCCTGTGGGTGTTCTAAAAAATTCGATCCGTGGTGCGATGGCGCTCGTCGCCAGCGGGATGTTGGCGGGTGGGGCTTTCGCTCAGGTCGCCAAACAGGACGGGCCCGTATGGCCCGCCAAGCCGATCAAGATCATCGTCAACTACCCGCCGGGCGGCTCCACCGATAACGCCACGCGGCCTTATGCCGAGCGCTTGTCGAAGGTTCTGGGCCAACCCGTCGTGATCGAAAACAAGGGCGGGGCGTCGGGCGCCGT
>JANOKV010000527.1:0-13039 GCA_031419415.1 Hyphomicrobiales bacterium
GCCCGAGGCACCGACTGCGAAGTCATCAGCCGATAGCGATCGGTCGACTGTTTCAGCCCGCGAGCGGCGAAAAAGTGAGTGTGCCATGGCCGGTGGTCGCAAGCGGGGTTCGTTTTTTGGACCGCAGCGTTGGTTCGAAGATTTCGCGCTGGGCGAGGAGTTCGGCATTCCCTCGCGCACGGTCACCGACGCTCAGTTCTTGGCTTTTCAAGCCGCGTCGGGCGACAATCATCCAATCCATTACGATCGCGAATACTGCAAACAGCATGGCCATCCCGACATGCTGGCGCACGGGTATCAGGTGCTGATCCAGACGGCGGCGGGGGCGGGTCTCTTCCCACACCTTATCGAAGACAGCCTGTTGGGTTTCATCGAGCAGTCGTCGCGGTTTCTGAAGCCGGTCTATGTCGGCGATACCCTTTATCCCGTTCTGGCAGTCAGCGAACTGAAACCCCAGCGCACCACCGGGGTGTTGACGCTGGCCTCCACGGTCGCCAACCAGAAGGACGAGATCGTCATGGAAGGCATCCAGCGCTATCTGCTGCGCAAACGTCCCACGCCGTGACGTGCCTTCGCCTCACGCCGCTTTTGCATCCTCGAGCACCATCGCCGCGCATTTTTCCCCGATCATGATCGAGGGGGCATTCGTGTTGCCGCCGACGACTTGCGGCATGATCGAAGCGTCGGCCACGCGCAGCCCCGCAATCCCATGCACCCGGAGGCGCGGATCGACGACCGCATCGCCGCCCGTTCCCATGCGACATGTACCGACAGGATGCAGGTTGGAGACGCCGTAGTTGCGCAGGTTGTCGATCAAGTCCTTGTCGCTGGTCACCGCCGGCCCGGGATGCACTTCTTCGGCGATATAGGGTTTCAGCGCCGGCTGCTCTGCGATTTTCCGCGCCAACTTGATGCCATGCACCATGGCGTCCACATCGTAGGCCGTTTCGAGAAATTTGAATTCGATCTTGGGGGCTGCGAACGGATCGGCGCTCTCGAGGCTGACGCGCCCCCGGCCTTCGGGATGCAAGTGCACGGGCGTAATCATGAATCCGGGCCATGTGTGCGGAATGATGCCGTCGCGATCACGCCGCTCGATCGAGTAGAGCGAGATGTTGAACTGCAAATCCGGGCGATCCAATCGCGGATCTGACCGCGTGAGGATACCAGCGAGCGTACTTGTGCCGGTGAGCGGCCCGCTGCGGCCAAACACATACTGCAGGCCCGCCTTGAGCTTCGCCACAGGCGAGCGTGCCAGATCGTTCAAGGTGATTGCCTTGGTCGCGCGCCAGGATACGAACGAATTGAAATGGTCGTGCAGGTTTGCCCCGACCGGCAAATCGCGCACGACGGGCAAGCCCATCTCGCGCAGATGGTCGCCCGGACCGATGCCGGAGAGCATCAGCAGTTGCGGCGAGCCGTAGACGCCACCTGAGACGATGACTTCGCCCCGGCAGCGCGCTGTCTGCAGGCCGTCGGTTGTTCTGTATTCGACGCCGACGGCGCGATTGCCCTCGAGCATGAGGCGCGTTGCGTGCGCATTCGGCAGCACGACGAGGTTTGGCCGTCCGCGTGCTGGGCGGAGATAGGCCGTCGCCGCACTCCAGCGACGCCCCTTGCCGATGGTCGCCTGGTAGTAGCCAGCCCCATCCTGCGTCGCGCCGTTGAAATCCGCGTTGCGCGGGATTCCCATCTGCTCGGCCGCATCGATGACGGCATCGATGATCTCATGGCGGAAGCGATGATCGGTGACCCGGAGCGGCCCACCGACCCCATGATACTGATCTTCGCCGCGCTCCTGGTCTTCAGCCTTGCGAAAGTAGCCGAGCACGCTCTGGTAGTCCCAGCCTTCGCAGCCGCGCTGGCGCCAGCCATCGTAATCGGATGGCGTGCCGCGCATGTAGACCATGCCGTTGAGCGACGAGGTGCCGCCCAGCATTTTGCCGCGTGGTTGGTAGGACGTGCGGCCGTTGAGGCCGGCCACGGGCTCGCTTTCGAACCGCCAATTGTAGGTGTCGTGGGTGTAGAGCTTGTGGAACCCTATTGGGATATGGATCCAGGGATAATTGTCCCGCCGCCCGGCCTCGAGCAGCAGCACGCGATAGCGGCCAGACTCCGAAAGCCGCGCGGCCACCGCACACCCCGCCGAGCCCGCGCCCGTCACGATGTAATCGAACGTTTCCCCCTGCATGGCGTCCCCTTCAAGGTCGTCGGTGTTGGTGTTCGGTGTTGCGCCATGACGGCCTCGAGGCTAGCACAGGCGCGCGCTCCACCTATCGATTGTCGGGTCCAAGTGCTCAAACCTATCCGCTACGTCGCCCGCGACCGGATCTGGGATGAAGAGGTGTCGAGACGAAAACGGTGTTCGGGGATTTCGGTGAAGAGATCGCCGTAGCGTCGCGGCATGGGGATGTCGCCGAGGGCGCGCACGCGCCCTGCCGCGTCGATGCGCACGGCGACCAGAAAACTGCCCCCGCTGCGGCCAATTTCCTCGAGTGCGGCATGCATCCGGTCCTCGTCGTCGTCATAGTATTTCGCCACGAATAGACGCTCCGCCGTATCCGCACCGATGACGAACGTCACCTGCGGAAACAGGCGAGACTTCTCGACGAAGGTGGGCGCCCTCGTGAGTTCGACCGGGGACTTCCAGGCAAACTGCTCGAGCCGGCGGCGCACCGTTTCGTTGGACAGGGGCGGTTTATCGACGTTGGTGACCGAGATTTCGAAGGCCAACGGCTGCTGTTTGACCTCTTCGGCGACCCTCGCCAGCAGGACATGCCCTTCGTGCGCCGGGTTGAACGAACCTGGCAACAGCACTCGGGGATGGGGCGCCGACAGGATCAATTGGCCGTCGGGCTGGACCGAGATGCGATCGACTTCGCCCGCCAGGAGCTGATCGATCGTGTCCCCCGTCGCGCTGATGGTCTCCGCAAAATATTCGTCGGCATCGAGCAGGCTGCGCGGCGACGGCGCGGCCACTCCACACGTCCGGGCGAGCCAGAGCACGATTGCGCGCGACACGAGCTCTTCTTCGGCGGCGCGATCCCTCCGGCCCTTCGCCAGCACGGCGGTGCAATGGAAAATGCTGGCGGCGGTGGCGCAGGCGATATGGAACCGGTGCTCGCCCTTGTGCGGGCGATCGCTCACCAAGGCCGCAGTCGTGCCCAGGCCAACGAGATCGGCATCCCCGGCGACCAACGTGGCGGCGCGCGCTCTCGCGCTTCCTGCCATCGCGATGGCGGTCTCGGCGCTACAAGCCTGAGCCGGGGCAAATCCAAGATACGCCGTCAGCGCCTGCGCGTCATAGGGAACCTGCGCCTCGATCAGCAGCCGTGAGCCTCCGGGAACCTGTAACAATTCCGCGATCGCCCCACTGCCGCCCCCTGTGATCGCCAGCGCCGCCTTGCGGCCGGACGCATGCAATCGCGAAATCAAGTGCCGCCATTCAGCCTGTGACGCAGTCATCGTGTCCGTGCGCTCCCAAGCCGAGTGCCAGAAATCGAATCGTGAAAGACAATGCCGTCAGTGTCAACAATTCTGCCCCGCGCTAGTCGGCGGCTCGCCCATGGATGGATGCATCCTCGGCCTAATGCTATCCGCGCGGTCGAAAACCTCTTGGCGGCCAGACGATCAGGGCAATGAGGGGGTAGACGAGTAGGGACGTCCAAAGAAACAGATTGAAGGCGTTGACGTAGCCGATGGTGGTGGCTTGGCGCGTTACTTCACCCGCGAGGCGAGCCAGGCCCGTTGCACTTTCGGCGCTCCAACCGCCGAGGGCTGCTTGTTGGCTCAAGCGGGTGTTGAAGGGATTGATCCACTGCACCAGCTCGCTGTAGCTGATTTTCTGGGTGTGAAATACGACCACGACGCTCGCCGATATGAAATAGCTGGAGGCGACGCTGCGGACGAAATGAAACATTGCGGCGCCCTCCGCCGAACGGCGCGGGTCGAGATTGGAGAATATGACCAGCGACATCGGCACCCATAACCAGCCGACGCCAAAGCCCTGTATCCCCATTGCCCAGGCGACCTCCGACAGCGGCACGTTCCCCTCGAAGCGCGCCATCTCGAACCCGGCATAAGTGTGCAGGCCAAAGCCGATGAGGAACAGCAGGCGCGGGTTCCAGGAACTGGCGAACATGATCATCAACACACTCGAGACCGCCGTTCCGGCGCCCCGCGCCGCAATCAGCACGCCGACGGTGAATTCCGGCAGTTCTCGGAGCTGCTGAAGCATGGCCGGAATGAGCACCATGGGCGTCACGAACAGCATGCCGAAGATGGCCGATATGCCGATCCCCAGGACGAAATTCCGCTCGAGCAGAAGACGCGGGTCGAGAAACGGACGATCCTTCGTCAGGCTGTGCACCAGGAAAATCCAACCGAACAGCACCGCCAGGGCGCACTCGACGATGATTTCCGTCGAGGTGAACCATTCGGCGCGCCCACCGCGGTCGAGCACGAGCTGGATGCAGGCGACGGCAATCGAGAGGCTCAAGAACCCCGTCCAATCGAGCTTTGCCCGATCTTCGCGCGGCGGGTCTGGTTTGATCGCGGTCAGCGCACCGGCGAATGCGACGAGCGCTATTGGAACCAAGATGAAGAAAACCCAGCGCCACGAGAACGTTTCGCTAATGTAGCCGCCGAGCACGGGCGCGAGCGTGGGCGGGATGCCGACGCCCATCGAATAAATCGAGAGCGCCCGACTGCGCTTTGCGCCCGTGAATTCATCGATGACGATCGATTGTGAGATCGGCGTCAAAGGCGAGCCGAAGGCCGACTGCAGCACGCGCCAGAAGATCAGCTCGTCGAGGGACGTCGCAAAGCCGCACATCACCGTTGCGGCGCCAAATCCCGCAACCCCCCAGATCATGGCGCGGCGACGCCCGAAACGGTTCGCGATCCAGCCGGCAAGGGGAATGGTCACCGCCGTCGCAATCAAATTGGACGTGACGACCCAAGCCACTTGATCCGGGCTGGCCGACATCGCGCCTTGAATTTGCGGCAGCGACACGTTGGCGATGGTGAGACTGGTCGCGTAGAGGGTCGTGACCAGCGTGCAAGTTATGAGAAGCCACACAGTCTACGAGCCCTCGATGCGATCATGGATCATCTGGCCGGCCATCGCTCGCCACCGCGGGAGACGTCGATTGTCGTCACTCCATACGCTGAATAATCACGTGGGTCTCGCGCGTCCAGCGTGGCGGCGCGCGGGCGGTGCTGCGGTCGGGCCACGTAGCGAGCTATCGTGAGGCCTGCAGGGTATCCATGGCGCGCCGCCAGTTGAAGAAGCGGGGCACGGACGCGCAATAGCTCCGGTAGGGCTCGCCGTAGACGGCTTCGAGCCAGGGCTCTTCGGCCAGGACCATCAGGTGGTAAACGGTCATCATCGCGGCGCACGCGAGGATGGCCGATGCGCTGTCGGTCGCCAGGGCGAGACTGCCATAGACGACAATGAGCATCGCGTTCTGGGGATTGCGCGTCCACTGATAGATGCCCTCGGTGACCAGACCCTCGCGTGCGCCGTAGCTGTTGTCGCGACCCAGCACCCAGAACGAGTAGAGGAACAGCGCCAGTGACGCCGCCAACAGCGCCAGCGCGAGCCCTCGCAACCAGAACGGAAAGCCGAGCCAGGGCGTGCGATCCGTCAAGGCGAGCGCGAAGCAGAGCACATTGAGCGAGCGAAACAAGGGCCAGAACACATAACTCTGCCAGCTCCCGGCTCCGGGCGTCGGCCATAGGCGGAGTGAAGGCAGGACGAGCGTGAGACTGAGGAGAACGAGGAGCGCCACGGCGATCCCTGCCGTGAGCGTCATCAACAGGGTCGTCATAGCGTTCCTTTCACGTGCGCCCGTCGCCTCCCTGTCTGGGGATGATGGGTGGCGCTGGCGGAATGTGCCATCGTCGTGGCGGCCCGAGCAAGAGTGGCCTGGTGCATTGCGTTGGACGAAGACCTTGCCCCAGCATCTCTCCGACACGTCGGATATGAAAGCACTCAATAGTCTTGCAGAAGGGGCAGCGGCCGTCGAAGCTGGGGGCAATCGTAGGGTCTTGGGCCTTGGGGAGCTGCGTCATGAAATTTGGTCTCAGACAATCCGTCCTTCGCGTAGAGGACAAACGGTTTCTGCGCGGACAGGGACGCTACACCGACGACATCAATCTGCCCAATCAGGCCTGGTCCTACATCTTGCGTTCGCCCCATGCCCATGCGCGCATCAGGTCGATCGACACGCAAGCCGCCTTTCGAGCGCCGGGCGTGCTGGCGGTCTATACCGGCGAGGACATCGCGGCCGCTGGACTGGGCGATCTGCCCTGTTTTATCGCGAAGCTCGCCGTACTGAAGCGGCCGGACGGCCAACCGATCTTTGTGCCGCCTCACCCGGCGCTGGCGCGTGACAAGGTCGCCTTCGTCGGCGATTGCGTTGCCTTCGTGGTCGCCGAGACCCGGGATCAGGCGCGGAACGCTGCCGAGCTGATCGAGATCGATTACGAACCGTTGGCCGCAAACACCGATACGCGCAAGGCGTTGTCGAACGGCGCGCCGGTGGTCTGGGACGCTTGTCCCGACAACACCTGCTATCGCGCCGAGTTGGGCGACCGGGTCGCTGTCGACCGCGCTTTCAGCGGCGCCCATCACGTGACGCGCACCGAGCTTTTCGTACCGCGCGTCGCAGTCAATGCGATGGAGCCGCGCGCGGCGCTCGGCGACTACAGCCTGTCCGATGACCGATACACGCTTTTTTCTGGCACTCAGATGCCGCACGACATGCGCCATTGGCTGGCCAGCTCCGTGCTCCATGTGCCTGAGTCCCAGATCCGGATTGTCAGTCCCGACATGGGCGGTTCATTCGGTTTACGGGCCACGATTTTTCCCGAAATTGCCCTCGTACTCTGGGCGGCGCGCCAGCTCGGCCGCCCGGTCAAATGGGTCAACGAGCGATCGGACGGCATCCTCGAAGAGCAGGGTCGCGATTTCGTCATGAGCGGCGAGCTTGCGCTCGATCAGGACGGTCGCTTTCTCGGCCTGCGCGTCGACGTCATCGGCAACATGGGGGCGTATCTCTCCAATTTCGGCCCGCACCCACCGTTGGGCAATATCGGTGGCGTGGCGGGCGTCTATCTCACGCCGGCCATTCATGCCCGCGTGACCAGCGTTTTCACCAACACGGGACCGACAGGTGCAGTGCGCGGCGCCGGACGCCCGGAGGCCACGGCGCTGATCGAGCAGATCATTGAAAAAGCCGCCCGCGAAATGGGGATCGACAGGGTCGAGCTGCGTCGACGCAACATCATTCCAACGTCTGCGATGCCGTTTCAAACGCCGCTGACATACAACTACGATTGCGGCGCGTTCGAGCGGAACATGGACCAAGCTTTGGTCATGATCGATGCCGAAGGGTTCGAGGCGCGGCGAGCGGCAGCGGCAGCGTCGGGGCTTCTGTTGGGGCTTGGGATCGCGAACACGATCGAGCAATCCGCCGGAGGCAACGACGAAGGCGGCGAGATCCGCTTGGACCGCCAAGGCCATGCGACGGTGCTCATGGGCACCCACTCGCACGGTCAGGGGCATGAGACGGTTTTCAGGCAGTTGGTGTCCGAGCACCTTGGATTGGAGTTCGAGGAGATCCGATACGTTCAGGGGGACACGGATGTCGTCTCGTACGGCCACGGCACAGGGGGCTCGCGCGTGTCGGGTCTGGGTAGCGCCGCACTAATGGGGGCGGTGCAAAAGATCATCGACAAGGGCCGCCTCATAGCCGCGCATGCCCTGGAGGTGGCCGCCGGGGACATCGCGTTCTCGCACGGACAATATCGAGCCAAAGGAACCAACCGGTCGCTCGACATACGGGAAGTTGCCGGTATCGCGTTCCAACCGGCCTTGTTGCCATCCGGCATGGACAGTGGGCTCTCGGGTTTCTCGACGTTCAGACCGTCGGCGCCGACATTCCCGAACGCGTCCCATGTTGCCGAGGTCGAGATCGATCCGGAGACCGGGACATCGCGAATCCTGCGCTACATCGCCGTGGAGGATGTCGGTACGGTCATGAACCCGCTCCTCCTCAACGGGCAAATCCATGGTGGAATCGCTCAGGGCGCGGGTCATGTCTTCGGCGAGCAAGTGGTCTGGGACGAAGGCGGCCAACCGCTGACGGGGTCTTTCATGGACTATGTCATGCCGAGGGCCGACGACCTGCCACGCTTCGATATCGAGACGAACGGTGTGCCCACTGCGCGTAACCCTTTGGGCGTCAAAGGCGCCGGGGAAGCTGGAACGGTCGGCGCCGTTGCATGCCTCACGAGCGCTGTCCTCGACGCTCTCGCGCCACTTGGGATCACCGATGTGCCAACGCCCTTCACGCCGCAGTATCTGTGGCGCGCGATCGAAGGCGCGCGGGGGCGGTCTCGGGTGAGCTGACGCACGGATGAAACGAAGAAAGCGATGGGGTCGGTGGCAATGCCCGCTACAGTCGTAAAGGGGGTCGCCCCGATCGGACTTGTAGAGCGCGAGGCGCAACGTCTAAGTCGCAAAAAGTTGCATTCGAGACTTCGAGGCGTAATTGGTTCCACGTTCCAGGGAGGATGACCAGGCCATGCGTCAAGACACGGCGCCCCTTGCCATCGTCCTCGGCGTCATGCCCGTCGTCATGGACGCGTCCCGTCAATCTGGAGCACACTCGCGCAATGAGAAATTCAGCTTTTACGTTGGTGATGATGCCGCCGCAAACGCCGGTGCGGCGTGCGTGGGCGGCCCGGGTGGCGCAGGACGAGGTGGGGGTGCGCGTTCTCCAGCCCGAGACCGTGGAAGAGGCCATTGTGGCCATCGCCGAGGCGGATGCCGCATTCGGCGCGATTCCGCCCGAAGCCCTGGCGGCCGCACACAAACTGCGCTGGCTCCAGGCGCCGCAGATCGCGCCGCCTGCGGGCTTCTACTATCCTGCCCTCGTCGATCACCCCGTAGTCGCCACCAATTTTCGTGAGATTTTCAACGACCACATCGGCGCGCACATCATGGCGTTCGTGCTCGCCTTCGCCCGGGGATTTCACTACTACCTGCCGCAGCAGATGCGGGCCGAATACAAGCCCCGACCGCTCGATACGGGCGTCGTGCATCTCCCGGAGTCGACAGCGCTGATTTTGGGCGTGGGCGGGATCGGCAGCGAAGCGGCGCGATTGTGCCGCGCCTTCGGTATGCACGTGATCGGCGTCGATGGGCGGCGCACAGAACGGGTCGAGGGGATGGCCGAGCTGCATCCGCCCGAGGCGCTGGACGAGCTTCTGCCGCGCGCCGACTTCGTCATCATGACCATTCCCCATACGCCCGCGACCGAAGGCCTGATCGATCGGGCGCGGCTGCAGCGCATGAAGCCATCAGCGTTCCTCATCAATATCGGGCGCGGCATGACCGTGCGGCTCGACGACGTGGCCGCCGCGCTCCATGCGGGCGAGATCGCCGGGGCCGGCCTCGATGTGTTCGAGATCGAGCCGCTGCCGGAAGACCATGCCCTGTGGACTGCGCCCAACGTGATGCTCACGCCGCACACGGCGGGGTTTGGGCCCTACCTCGATGATCGCCGGCTCGATATTCTACTCGACAATTGCCGCCGTTTCGCAAATGGAGAACCTCTGCGCAACGTCGTCGACAAGGCGACGTGGTTCTAAGTGTAGCGGCGACCTTCTGGAGTGAGCGCGAATGCAAGTCGTGATGTGCGAAGCCTATGGCCCGCCGGATAATCTCGTCGTCAAGGACGTGCCGTCGCCGACGCCAGGCACTGGTCAGGTCAAAATTCGGCTCCACGCGCGTGGCGTCAGCTTTTCCGATGTGCTGCGGATCGCGGGCACCTACCACATCAAGACTGCGCCGCCATTCATTCCCGGTGGGGAGGCCGCTGGCGAAATCATCGAGCTGGGGGCAGGCGTCGAGGGATTGGACATCGGGGACCGCGTGCTGTGCGGCGGCGGCTATGCCGAAGAAACGGTGCAGTTGGCCGATAGCGTCATCAAGCTGCCCGATACCGTAGGCTATGAAGCGGCCGCCGCGTTCCGCTCCAATTATACGACGGCATTGTACGCTCTACAGCGCGCGCGTCTGCAACCGGGCGAAACGCTGCTGGTGCACGGCGCGGCCGGTGGCGTCGGGCTCGCCACCGTCGACGTGGGCAAGCTGATGGGGGCCCGCGTCATCGCGACGGCGCGCAGCCCCGAACGGCTCGAGGTGTGCAAGAGCCTGGGCGCCGATGAGGTGATCGACTACAGCGCGGGTTTCCGCGAACACGTCCAGTCGATGACGGGCGGGCGCGGCGCCGACGTGATCTTCGATCCCGTGGGTGGCGACGTGTTCGACGAATCGATGCGTTGCATCGCACCGTTCGGGCGCATCTTGATCGTGGGATTCACGGGGGGCCGGCCGGGGCTCGCCAAGACCAATCACCTGCTGGTCAAGGATGCCGAAGTGATCGGTTTCACGATCGGCGCCCTCAATCGCCTGGACCCGCAACGGGCGCGCCGCAATCTCGATGTGCTGGTGGGCTGGTTGGTGGCGGAGCGTGTGCGCCCCTATCACTCCCACGCCTTGCCGCTGGTCGATGCCGCCGACGCTCTGAAGCTCATCATCGATCGGCAGGTGATCGGCAAAGCGTTGTTGGTGTGAGCGTGGCGGTCGCGCTCGCGGTCATCTCTCGCGGAATGTGCGGGAGAACTGGTCCGTGATCGGCTTGCTCAGGTACGAGAACGCCGTGCGCTTACCCGTGGTCAGGAAGGCTTCCACGGGCATGCCGGGGGTGATGGGCCGATCGGCGATCTTCCATTCGGTGCCGGCTGGCAGTCCCACTCGTACCGCGAAATAGTCCTGCCGCGTCTTTGGGTCCTGAGCGGTGTCGGGCGCGATGAACGTGATGATGCCCTGCATTTCCGGCGTCGTGCGCTGGTTGAAGGCCGTGAACCGGAGCCGAGCTTCCTGGCCGACTGCGATCTGGTCGATGTCAGCCGGTGAGATCTTCAACTCGATTTCGAGGGCTTCGCCTTCGGGCACGATCAACAGGATCGGTTCCGCCGGACTGACGACACCGCCGATGGTATGCATGCCGAGTTGATGCACGATGCCAGATGTCGGCGCCTTCACATCCATCCGCATCAAGCGATCGACAGCGGCGACTTCGCGCTCGATCAGCTCTGAGATGCGCCCTTCGGTGACGCGCAACTCGCGCTGCGCCTCGGTGCGGGCCGTCTGGTCGAGATTGAGGATCTGCAACTTCAACTCGCTGATCTGGCCCGCCACTCGCGCGCCCTGCGCGACGAAGTTGCCGTGCTCGCCTGCGAGGCGAACCTGCTCGCGTTCGAGTTGATAGACCCGAGTCTGGGGCGTGAGTTGGCGCTCCTGCAAGTCTCTGACCTTGTCGAGCTCCTTGCTGATGAGGATCAGTTCCATGTTTTTGGCGTCGCGCTGGGCCTGGATGCCTTTGACCTCTTCACTGGCCTGCTGCACGCGCTGCTCGAGCTGCTGCTTCTGGCTTTCGCGCGTTTTGCGGTTTTCTACGAACAACTGCAATTCGCCGTCCATCACGCTGCGAGCGCTCGGTTGGATTTTCAATTCGAGGGGGAAGACGATTTGATCGGCGCCATTTCGCTCCGCCAAGAACCGGGCATGCCGGCTGCGAAATTCGATGAGCTGGGATTGAATGATGCCCAATTCTGCACGGGTTTGCGTGTCGTCCAGACTGATTAACGAGGCGCCTGAGGTGACCGTATCGCCATTTTTGACTTTTATGGCGGCAATGATGCCGCCTTCTTTGTGTTGAATTATCTTCACGTAGCGCCCAATGACGACCGAGCCTTGCGAAATAATCGCGCCCGATAGATCGGCTGTCGCAGCCCAGCTTCCACATCCCAAAATCAAGACCGCCATCACGACCACGGCAACAGTGATCCGCCGCAAGATGCCGAAGCTGCTTGCGGTGTCCATAGGACCGGGTTGGGGTACGGAAAGAGTAGTCATTGGGAGGTGTCGTCCTCGATTAAATCAATTTAACTGTCCCGGGGGCTCTAGTTCTACTGGCTCAGTAAAAAATCATCCTGATCGAGTTCGATACGTCCGTCCAAGACGATCTGCAAAATATCGTCATCATCGTTACCGGTCTTGGCGCGGATGATGGTGAATTCGCGATCGTCGTCTTGTTCGTAGCGATAGCGGATGGAGCCCGTCGCTTGGGCGGCGTTGGGATTGGTGGGCACGAAGTCGAGCACGAAGGACTGATGCCCATTCGTGTCCTTGTCGGCGTCGATGCCCGACAAATCGATCCGGTCGCCCGTCGTGAAGTCTCGAATGCGATCCCAATCGCCGCGAGATCCAGAGGAGTCGCCGACACTTTGGAAGACGAAAGTATCGTTGCCGCCTCCACCGACGAACTCGTTCTGGTCGCGATTGGCGATGAGCACGTCGTATCCGCTGCCGCCGATGACGTTCTCGATCTGCTCGATCCGGTCTGTGCCGATCTCCTTGCCCGTTGCAATTCCCGTGCGCAGATTGACGGTATTGCCGTTCGAAGTGGACGAAAGATCGAGAGTATCGCTGTCCTCTTGGCCGTCGAAGTGGTCATCCCCGTCGTCCCTATCGTCATTATCGTCACGTTTGGAGGATTTTATTGTGTCTTTGCCGCTGCCGCTTTTGACCGTGTTGGATTGGGCGTCGGCGATGATCGTGTCATTACCTTTGCCGGTGGTGATGTTTTCGAAACTTGAAAACGTATCTTCGTCGATTTCTTCGCCGCGCGCGGCTCCCGCGACCATATTGACGTCGAGATCCTTGGTTGCGAATGCCATGACGAGGCTGTCGGTGCCTTCGCCGCCGTGGAATTGGTCTTTGCCGTCCGATGTCGCTTCGGAACCCGCGCTTCGGAACGCGCTGGTTTCCACCACGTCATCACCGCTTCCCATGTCGATGACGTTGGCCTGATCATCAGTGATCACGACATCGGCGGCGTGGCCGGTCTTGAAGTTTTCAATGCTGCGGAACTGATCGTGGGCAATTTCTGAGCCGCTTGCG